>JAZNBV010000049.1:0-39971 GCA_045587205.1 Victivallaceae bacterium | reverse complement strand
CCGACCGCACCATCAGCTTCTTCACTCACCCGGTCTACACCGAAGAGCACACCCAGGCTATGATCGACGCCTTCAAGAAGGTCGCCGCGGCCTATATGAAGTAAGCAAAAGTGCCTGATAAATCAACGCGCAAGCGTTGAATAAGGTCAAAAAAACCGCCGGAGTAAAATTTATTCCGGCGGTTTTTGTATTTTGATTTTTATAAATAGTGACTCTACTTCAAGCAAGCGGAATCTTACAATACTTTGGAGAAAAATTCTTTGACGCGCGGGTTGTCGGAATTTTTTATCACTTCGTCCGGCGTGCCTTCCGCGGCAATGCTGCCGTGATCCATAAAGATCACGCGGTCGGCGATTTCAGCGGCAAACATTATTTCGTGCGTCACCACCAGCATTGTCATACCTTCTGCTGCCAGATCTTTCATAAGACTCAACACTTCTCCGACCATTTCCGGGTCCAGTGCGGAGGTCGGTTCGTCAAAGAGCAGCACATCCGGATTCATTGCCAGAGCCCGCACGATCGCCACGCGCTGTTTCTGTCCGCCGGAAAGCTGGGCGGGGTATGAATCGCATTTATCATACAAGCCAATGCGTTTAAGGAGCGTTTCAGCCTTTTTATTGGCTTCAGCAGCTGACAGTCTGCCGCACATAACCGGCGCCAGCGTAATATTTTTGCGGATGGTCAGATTATTGAACAGATTGAAGTGCTGGAACACCATACCCACATTCTGGCGGTATTTGTTGATGCTGCGTCCGGAGGGTTTGACCTTTCTGCCTTTGAAAATGATTTCGCCGCCATCAGGAACTTCCAGCATATTCAAACAGCGCAGAAATGTACTTTTGCCGGAACCGGACGGCCCCACAATAAATACAACTTCGCCGCGTTTTATCGCAGCATTGACATTGTTGACTGCGGTCAGATCTTTGAATTTTTTGACCAGATTGCGTATTTCAAGAATAACTTCACTCATTTTTCTTCAGCTTCCTTTCCAGCAGTTCCAAAAGTTTGGTCAGCACAATAACCACCAGCAAATATATCAGTGCCACTGCAATCAGCGGCAGAAAAGCGTTGTAAGTCTGGCTGCGGATAATGTCGCCGCCTTTGGTCAGATCGCGCAGAGCAATATACCCGGATACACTGGTTTCCTTGAGCAATACAATAAACTCATTACCCAGCGCTGGCAGAACATTTTTGAACGCCTGCGGCAATATTACCGAGCGCATCGTCTGATTGTACGAAAGCCCCAGACTGCGTCCGGCTTCCATCTGTCCCTTGTCCAGCGCCATAATTCCGGAACGGATGATTTCGGCAACATAAGCGCCTGAATTGACCCCGAATGCGATCACCGCCACCAGAACTTTGTCCACATCGACCGTACCGAATATCACAAAGTAAATGATCAGCAGCTGTACCACCACCGGAGTACCGCGGATCACCGTAAGATAGAGTTTGCAGATCCGGTCAAGCCACTTGAGTTTACCGGTCTGATCGGCACAACTGCGCACCACTGCCACAAAAAAGCCGATCACAATCCCCATCAGCACCGCAAACACGGTTATGTAAAGCGTAATGCCAAAACCTTTTACCAGATACATATAGCGTTTGTCTTTGACAAAATTGCTGTAAAATGCATCATAAATCCGGTCCCACAGTTTATTGCCGGCTATTTCTTCTTCAGATTTATTTTCCGCATCTTTGTGACTGATATAAAACTCTATAATTTCGTTGACTTCGCCGGATTGGATCATTTTTTCCAATTCACTATTGAACTTTGCCAGCAGTTCAGGATTGCGTTTATTAAAAGCAAATGCGTATTCTTCATAGGTCAGCGGATCTTTGAGCATCCGCAGTTTGCTGTGTTTTTTAAGGAATTCCTTTGCCGGCTCACTGTCAATGACCACCACATCGATCTTGCCGATAAGTAATGCGGCAATCGCCATAGGTCCGTCGTTGAACCGTTCCGGCTCTTTGATATTTTTGCTTACATACATATCGCCGGTAGTACCGTGCTGCACCCCGATGCGTTTATCGGCCAGATCGGAAGTTTTTTCCACCGGTGAATCCTCGCGCACCACCACCATCTGTTTGGCAACTACATAAGGGAATGTAAAATTGACCCGCTTGCGCCGTTCTTCGGTAATGGTTATACCAGATGCGGCAATATCTGCTTTGCCGCTCTGCACTGCTGTAATAACAGCATCAAAGTTCATATCATAAATTTCGACCTCATAACCGATCCTTTCGGCAACCGTCCGTACGATCTTTGGGTCAATGCCGTCGATTTTATGATCTTTGACAAATTCATAAGGCGGAAATGTGGCATTGGTAGCCATCCGCAGTTTGGGCTTGTCAACCTTGCCGCACGAGCAGAAAAACAGTGCAGCAGAAAGCGCCGCCAACAAAAATAAAACTCTCTTTTTCATCATCACTCTTGTTGTATTGATTTATTACTCATACAAAGCGTGCGGATGTTTCCGCACTGCCTTGCGCATCATATTTACACATACCCGGTAAAGGATAAATCCGTTTACACTTATAACCAGCACCCACGTTATCGGGTAAGATATCATCAGATTGAACATTGTCGGCTTAAGCGGGAAGATCAGGAACACCCACAGCACCCGGAATGCACAAATCCCCACCAGAGTAACGATCGTGGGTTTGACTGAATGTCCAAGTCCGCGCAGACAGCCGGTGATAACTTCCATTGCGCCGCAAAGGAAATAAGTTGACAGCAGCACTTTGATACGCACCATCCCCCACTGCATAACCTCGGGATCCGGGTTGTAAAAAGCAAGCAGCTGTTTCCCGAAAATTATGCAGAGATAACCAATGATGAATGCCGTTACCGCAGAACATCCTACACAAACAAAAATAGCTCTGACAATGCGTTTGTACTTTTTTGCACCGTGATTCTGACCGACAAAACTCAACGCGCTGTGGTAGTAACTTGCAGCCGCAACATAAACCAATCCTTCCAGATTCGATGCCGCCGTGTTCCCGGCGATCACCTGCCAGCCGAGCGAGTTGATCGATGCCTGTATGGTGATATTGGATATGGAAAAAAGTGATCCCTGTATGCCAGCCGGCAGCCCGATACGGAAAATCTCTTTGACCGCCGGCCAGTCGATAAATATCTTTTTGATATCCAGATGCGTACTGCCGCTGTTCTTCATCAGCGCTCTGATAACCAGCACGGCAGCAATAACATTGGAAAGTTTGGTGGCAATCCCCACCCCCGCAACGTCCATCTTGCAGACCAGCACAAAAAAGAGATTCATCAGAACATTTATAATTCCGGATATAACCATATACTGCAGCGGGCGTTTGGTATCGCCGTCAGCACGCATTATCGCCGCACCGAAGCAATATACTGCAATTGCAGGGATCCCCAGGTTGCAGATGCACATATACAAAACTGCATCGCTGAAAACTTCCGCCGGAGTTGACATCAAACGCAGCATCGGTTTGGTCAGCAGCAAACTTATAACTGTGGCCAGCGCGCCGCCATAAATTGCCAGCGCCATCGAGGATTGGATAACATTGTAAATGCGTTTGGGATCTCTGGCGCCGATATAGCGTGCCACCAGCACATTCACCCCGGTGGAAAGCCCGTAAAAAATATTCAGCACCAACACTGTCAACCCGTTGGTGGCCCCCACCGCCGCCATAGCCTCTGCCGAAGCAAATCTGCCCAGCACCACCAGATCAGCAGCATAAAAAAGCAGGCCCAATACATTGGCAAGCATCAATGGTATGGAAAAACGGATGATCTTGCTGAAAAGCGGTCCGCTGCACATATCGATCTGATATTTTTTACTGGAACTCACGGGGTAAATCCTTTTTAAATATTCCTGCACGTCATATACTATACACTGTAATATATACTATTACAACCCTGCAATATAAAAAAACGCACGGATTGCACTCAATCCGGGCGTCTCTGAAGCAACAGTTTTTTACTTTACTTCTTCAATACGCACACCGTCAAACCAGACAGTACCATCGAATTTGGCACTGTAGAGGCGTACATAGCAGCTCCGTTTGCCTTCAACCAAATCTTTGTTGGCGGCAAACTGCTTGCTGGGGGTAATATAAATAGTGTAGGTCGTCCAGGGTACCGACTGATTGATCGTCGGCTGCGGCAGCGAACGGTTCACCCCGTCATTGAGCTGAATGAATACCGAACCGCCGGCTTTCTTCATTTCGGCCTTGACCGAAAATGTAATTTTGTACTTGCCGTCCGGGCGGAAACCTTTGAAATACTGCGAAACACAGATAGTCTTGGCGCCATCAGGGTTATCCATACGCAGGCTCTGACCGTCAAACAGCCAGACTTTCTTATCCAGCGAAAGATAGTTGCCTTTGGGCGGCACCATCCAGACATCGCCGAACCACCCGCCGGTGGAGTTGCCCTTTTTGTCATATTTTCCGATATAGCGGCCGTTGCGCGAACAGTCAAAATTTCCTGCCTTGAGGAGATTGTTGTCCGTCACCGGCTTGAACGACAGCACGCCGAAGTTGACCACATCGTTGTAGCGGCGGGCAAACGGGCTCCACGAATGGAAGACATTGATGCGTTTGCCGGATTTGCTCATACGGCTGCGGGTAAAGTTGAAGACGATATTTTCTTCATCGATCTTGCCGAGTTTTGCCAGCGGCACTGCCATTTCCATACTCCAGGATTTTTCCTGACAATCGACTTTGATCACTGCATCGCTGTTCCACTTGGAGTTGCCCCGCCAGAGTCCGTTTTCATCGCGTACAAACTGCATATCGCAGACATCTGCCAGACGCGAAATCATCCACTGGAAGTAATTGTTGCGGCTGCCGTCGGGACCGATGAATACCTCAACAGAGTCATTGCTCCAGATATTGCTGTCATCAAACTCCATCTTGTTCAGATGAGCATCAGCCATATCAGGTTCTTCGCAATCATAAGATATATAGAGATTTTTGCTGTCGCGCAGTACTCTTACTTTGGTGGTAACTTCGCTCGGCTTGCCGCCCAGACCGTTTACATAAAGTACTTCGGCATTTTTCCACGCTGCGTCAGCGAGCTTGCCATCCACGGTCAGAGTATTGTCGGCAATCAGTTTGATCTCTTTCTTGAGGTTGACGATTGAACGCTGTTTATCAAAAAAGTCATTACGGGCAGCTTTCATAACCCCCATATACTCTTTGCGGATAAAGTCGATTCTGACATCGGCTTTTTTGTCAGCCTTGCGGGTGGCGGCATCCAGCAGTGCATCGAGCTTTTTGATGGTCTTTTCGCCGTAGATATCGTTCCAGAGTTCGTAATCAGTCGGCGGAACCGAAACCGGACCGACCGGTCCCATTACGATCTTGCCGCAAATCTTGAACAGCCAGATATTTTCGATTTCCTTGAAGAATTTTGTCATATCCTCCGCACCGGCGCCGTAGAGAGCCTTGTAGGTATCTTTGAGCAGTTTATCCGGATCGGTATTTTTGTTCCACATCATCTTGCCGAAAACATACCAGTTGAAGAACTGATAAGCAGAACGGTCGGTACCCGATTCCATATAGCTGCCGATCAGCAGATCCTTGGCATCGCGGTAAAAATGGCCCACCGCTTCCGGGGTGGAGCAGGGTATGTGATGAATGTTGCGACCGGAATATTTACACGCATAAGTCCAGATCCAGAGCTTGTGGTGCATCTTTTTGTTCCACTTTTTAATGTATTCAAGCTGATCGCTCCAGCCCTGTGCGCGGGCAACCGACCAGGGGCCGAAAACTGCGCCCATACAGAGCACGTTTTCAGGAATATCAAAGGGAGGGATCGCGCCGTGACCGCCGTAAGCCATCTGGGTAATATAACCATTGATTCCTTCACTTTTGAGGCGGTTGGCAACATCCACAGTCATTTTCCAGATCATATCCGATGTCCAGTTCGGGTTGCCGGAAGCAGCCACCTTTTTGCAGGCGTCGCACTGACAGGGGAGCACACCGTCCTGCGGCATAACATTGAAGTAGCCCTTCTGAACAGCGTTCCAATCCCAGACATAAGCCTTGAAACGGTGCATATAAACACCGCGTTCTCTGGCACTTACGCCGGTAAGCCAGGCTTTGGCATCTTTGTAGATTTCTTCTTTGACATTGCTCGACCAGCAGAGCTGACCGCCGTGACGCTCGGCAAGACTGTTGCTGCGACTGCCGTTGGCGCGCAACGCAAAGTATTCAGGATGTTCTTTACCGAAACGTTCAATGTAGCCCATACGCCCCAGACCGTGGCAGTTGGGGATGTACGCAGTCTGCATACGGTTGCGGTAGCGGTTGATATATTTCTGATTGAGCACATCCTTATCATCGTTAAACCATTTGCCGGCGGCAAAAGATACCGATCGGCAGATATTGTCCGGGCGTTCAAAAACATCCATATAAGGAACTTTGAGCGTTTTGTGTTCCGGCACAGCAATACCGGCTTTATCCGGGAATACAAAAGTGACACCGACAAAGCGTTCCAGGAAATCATAAACCCCGAACAGCGTAGCGCGTTCCCAGAAATCCCCGGAAGGCCGGTTGCCGTGATTATATTCTTTATCATCGCGCCCGCAGATAACGATGCTTTTGCCGTCATTTTTGATAACAAAGGCATCGCGCGGGAAATCTTTGCAATCAACACCGCTGCCGACAATGATCGGGAACATTCCGGCGGGAGCGCTCTTGACTATATCAAACTTGGCTCCGGTGGCTTCTTCGAGGAAAGTTTTCAACTCTTTAGCAGCAAACGATGCCACCGGACGGGCATCCGCCGGCACCACGATGACCGCCTTGGCCTTGCCGTTTTCCGCCAGAGTTACAGTTTTGGATTGATCGATTACGACCTTGCGCGGCACAGTCTGATCGCCGAAAGCGGCAAAAAGCACTGTAGCACAAGCCAGCATTGCAAGTGTGAGAACTTTTTTCATCCCATACTCCTTTGTTTTTTTGTGTTTTTATAATTGCTGTTCTGCAAAAAAATTTTATATCACTGCTGAATTACCGTAATCAACACGGCAACTTCATCAAGTTAGCACACATTTGCTGATTTTTCAAATATGACGGTAATTTTTTTCTGAAGAAAGTTTTATAAAGTTGTACAAAAAAAGAGTTTCGCCGTTTCATAGAGTTGCAAACCATATAATCCGGAGTATATTAATCCGGCTTGAATGAACTGTTCAATTCAATTTTTCAACATAACAACATAAGGTTTTACAGTTATGGAAAAGTTTTTCTCCGGTCTCCAGTGCGGATCAATCTCTCTCCAGCAGTTCTGCGTCACCCCCGCAGGCAGAATCGATCCTGAATCAACTGAAATCACCTTTTCCCCCGGTCAGATGCATCTGCAGAGCATCTATGCCGACGGCAGCAGAGATGAAATCTATTTCAAAAAAACCTCCAACGGCATTATTGCGGTGCGCGACTTTAAAACCGCCGATGCTGTGCAGATAGTTGAACTGGGGCTGGATATAAAAAACATCGCATTCAACGCTCCCCCTGCAGAAGACTATTTTTACCACAACGAAAACCCGCGTATCTATCAGCGGATGACTTTCCCCGTGGATTTTGACCGCGTCCACGACAACGATGCCCGGGATTCCGGGTTTGACGAAACCGCCGGCAACCGCTGGGCGGACCCCGGTGTTATCCACGAACGGATCGGCCGTTCGCCGTATCAGCCCTTCCCTGCCATACTCTTGAGCAACTACAAGAGCTGCAAAGGTCTGGTGCACGGTACGCTTTCGCAGAAACTCTTTTACCATAACTATCTGGTCAAACACGCGGAAGACGGCACTTTGCTGCTTTCGGTATTTTCGGGCTTCAAGAGCATTGCCGCGCTGAACTGCCCCGCCGGCAAACACCTGACCGACAAGTGGTATCTGGGCAGCACCGACAATGCCGATGATATTGAATTGATTTTTGAAAAGTACACTTCCGAACTGCGCAAACATCTGCCCCCTATGTACGGAGCAACCAAACTCAACCGCGACAATATGGTGTGGGGCTCGTGGAACGACGGCATCAGCCGCAAGGTCAACGAGGCAATGGTGCTGAAAGAGGCACGCTACCTCAAAGAGAATTTTCCGACCGTCCGCTGGATTCAGCTGGATGACGGCTATGCAGTAAACGTTCCTCCGGCTCACGGTCTGGGCTGTATTTACGAAAAAGATTACGGCATCAATAAAGAAAAGTTCCCCAACGGGCTGCGGAAATATGCCGATGCCGTGCGGGCGATTGGTTTGCGTCCGGCGGTCTGGATCGGCGGCTTCTGTCCCAAATATACACCGATCTATCAGGAACATCCTGAATGGTTCGTCAACTACGATTACCGTGTAGAGCCCTCGGCTCCGCTGGATGTGAGTATTCCGGAAGTGCGCGAATATATGGGACACGCGCTGGATGTATTTTTTGCCGAATTCGGCTTTGAAGGTATGAAACACGACTTCTGGAGTTACTCTTTTGAAGACAGCCACGACCTCTTGAAAATTCAGGATCACTCCGGCTACGAATGGCGCGACTGGTGGCTCAAAGAGGTGCGCAAACGCCTGCCCTCTGACGGCTATTTCCAGACCGGGTGCGATATTGTTATGGGGAACCCGTTCCTGGGTGAATTCTTCACCAACTACCGCTACGGCATCGATATCGGCAGCGGGCACTGGGACTATGTGAAAACCAACTTTCTGTGGGGAACAGCGTGCTTTGCTCTGCACACCGGCGACCTCTTTGTACCCAACAGTGACTCGGTGGGCTTGTTCCCGGGACTGAACGACACTGATGCAATGTTTGCACTCAACTACTGCATTGCCTCGGCAAGTATGGTGGAAATCGCCGGAAAACTCTCTGAAGCCGACCAGGCATCGGAACGGCTGGCGCGGTTGAAAAAGGCAGTCTGCAACCCCTGCAACGGCAAAGAGGTGTTTCTGGGCAATTACAATTACCGCGATCCGGAAGCTACCGAACCCCAGATCATCTACTTCAAGAGTGCGCTTTTCAGCAATATAACCGATTGCCCCGCATTGCCGGTGCGTACTGCCGGATTGTTCAACACTGCCGAAGAACCGCTGCAGGTCAAAGTCAGCCTTGAAAGTTTGAAGCTTGACAACGGCAGTTACATTGTTACTGATATCTGGAGCCGGGAAACTGTGAAACTTGATGCAGATAATCCGCTGAACATTGAACTGCCCGGTCACGGCAGCAGACTTTTGAGTGTAAGCATTGCCGGCGAAGCTAAAATACTCGACGGCAATATGCGCATCAACAGCTGCAGCGGCAACACTTTGGAGTTCGACTACGCCGGAACTGCGGAACTGCTGATGACTTTCAAGCCGGAAAAAATCGCTTTTGAAGGGGATCAAATCGAGTTTACCGCAGAAAAGAAGGGCGATTTCACTGCAGTGAAATTTACTGTTCCCGGTGCCGGAACAGTCGAAATCATATAAAATATCAACCGTACTCCGCAAGGGGTTTTCTGCGCTGCAACAGTGTTGAAAACCCCTTGAAGAATTTAAATTGTCCAAAATGTGGCATTCGCGGTTTTTTCAAACTTGCAAAAGCGATATATTTGTGCTATTTTAAGTACAATGCAGCTGTGAATTGAAAACAACAGAAGTGCAGCGGGAGAGTTTTTAGTATTTTTTAGGTAACAAGAATTTCTGATCGGAAATCAGAAAGTACAAGAAATGATAAGGGATCCACAGCAATGTCAAACGATCAAAACCTTGTCAACTGCCGTGTTTGCGGCGGTGCCGCCCCTGTAACCAACGCCGACTATATCAGCCGTCAGGAAGCGACGGAATCCAACGCCAGAAGTTATCCCCGGAAATTTCCCTTTTCGATAGCCAAAGCCAAGGGATCCTGGGTAGAAGACGTGGAAGGCAACAAATATCTTGATTTTCTTTGCGGTGCCGGTACGCTGGCACTCGGTCACAATGATGACGAAGTAAATCAGGCTATGATCAATCTGCTGACCAGCGGCGCGCCGCTGCATACGCTGGATTTGACCACTCCGACCAAAGACAAGTTTGTGCATACGCTGTTGTCGCTGCTCCCCGAAGAGATGCAGGGCAATGTCAAAGTGCAGTTCTGCAGCCCCTCCGGTACCGATGCAACCGATGCGGCAATCAAATTGTGTAAAACTGCCACCGGCCGCCGTTCAGTGATCGCCTTTGGCGGCGGTTATCACGGTATGGGTCACGGTGCTATGGCATTGACCGGCAACCTGGGCGCCAAAGAAAAAGTTCAGGCACTGATGCCGGAAGTACACTTTTTCCCCTATCCTTACAGCTACCGCTGCCCCTTCGGTCTCGGCGGAGAAGCCGGTACCAGAGCCTGCTGCGAATATTTTGAACGCACCCTCAAAGATCCCGAAAGCGGCATCACCAAACCTGCCGCCGTTATCCTGGAGCCGATCCAGGGCGAAGGCGGCGTAATCCCCGCTCCGGTGGAATTTCTGCAGACGGTCCGCAGAGTCACCAAAGAATTGGGCATCCCGATGATTTGTGATGAAATCCAGTGCGGCGTGGGTCGTTCGGGTAAATTCTTTGCTTTTGAATATGCCAATATCGTGCCGGATGTCATTTTAATATCCAAAGCTATCGGCGGCACCCAGCCGATGTCAGTAGTTGTTTACAACAAAGAACTTGACAAGTGGCAGCCCGGTTCGCACGCCGGCACTTTCCGCGGCAACCAGCTGGCAATGGCAGCGGGTACTGTGGTGATGAACCGTGTTTCCAAAAAGGAATTTCTTGACGAAGTTGCCAGCAAAGGCGATTATCTGCGTGACCGTATGTATGCCTTGCAGAAGAAAGTTTCCATTATCGGTGATATCCGCGGCAAAGGCTTGATGAGCGGCTGCGAATTTGTCGATCCCAAAGGCGCCAAAGACTCGCTCGGCAGCCTGCCCGCCAGCGGTGAAATTGCTGCTCTGGTGCAGAAAAAATGCTTTGAAAACGGTCTGGTTATGGAAAAAGGCGGCCGTCACGGTTCGGTAATGCGCTGTCTGTGCGCACTGAACGTAACGCGCGAAGAACTCGAAACAATGATCTCCATTTACGAAAAAGTTGTTATTGAGGTCGATCGCGATGCAGCAAAATAAGCTTTTTCTTTCTCCGGATGCCGCTGATAAAAATGCTTATGTAAAAATGATGACTGCAATGACGCAAGCCATTGCAGACTCATTTGACCACGGCGATGCCTATGCGGGTATGCCGCCGTACGAATTGCGTGCGGCACTGCATACAGAAGAATTGCTGCCGGAAAATGGCTGCAGTTTTGAAGAAATGCTTCAGGTGGTATCCGAAAAGGTTCTGCCCAATCTGGTGCGCCCGATGTCCACTGGGTATATGGCGCACCTGCACTGTCCGGCGTTACTGGAAACCATTGCTGCAGAACTGGTTATAGCCACATACAATCAGTCAATGGATTCCTGGGATCAGGCTCCGGCGGCAACGGAAATCGAAGTTGAAGTTATCCGCAACCTCTGCAAACTCTATGGTTACAGTGACAGTGCCGACGGAGTATTCACTTCCGGCGGTTCACAGTCCAACCTTTCGGGGTTGCTGCTGGCGCGTGACTGGTTCTGCAATGAAAAACTGGCGTGGGATATCAAGAAGCTCGGTTTGCCGGAAAACTTCCGGAAACTCCGGATGTATTCGTCGGAAATCGCCCACTTTTCTATGGAAAAAAGCGCCAACCTTATGGGTATGGGCTACGATGCGGTAGTCAAAGTGCCGGTAGATGACGCTATGAAAATGAGCGTTCCGGCGCTGCGTGAACTTATCAAACGGGATATTGCTGCCGGCAATCTGCCGTTCTGTATATCCGCCACGGTCGGCACAACCGACTTCGGCAGTATCGATCCTCTGGCAGAACTCCGTGCAATCTGCGATGAGTACGGTCTGTGGCTGCACGCAGATGCCGCGTACGGCAGCGGAGTGGTGCTTTCTGATAAATATGCCGGACGTGTAGCCGGTCTGTCAGAATGCGACTCCATCACTGTGGACTTCCACAAGATGTTCCTGATGCCGATCAGCTGCAGCGCCTCGCTTATCCGCGACGGAAAATACTTTGAAGCGTTGACCCTGCACGCAGATTACCTCAACCGCGAAGAAGATGAGGAAGACGGCTACATAAATCTGGTCAACAAATCTATGCAAACCACCCGGCGCTTTGATGCGCTCAAGGTGTGGATGTCGTTCAAATTGCGCGGCAGAGACGGCTGGTCGGAATTGATCACCACTTGTATGGACAATGCACAGTATTTTTACAGCAAACTGGCAGCCAATCCGGAAACGGAAGTTATTGTCAAGCCGGAAATCAGTTCGGTGGTCTTCCGGGTACTGCCCAAGGTCGGCAGCAGCGAAGATGCCGATACGGTCAACAAACGCATCCGGCGCGAACTGCTGCATCACAAAGGCGTGGTTATCGGTCAGACGGTATGCCGCGGCAATGTATGTTTGAAGTTCACCTTGCTCAATCCGATGCAGACGCATCAGAAACTCGATGAGCTCTTGGAGCTGATCCTGTCATTGCGCTGAAACAGAGATAAAATTCTGCGGGTGTTGTAAAATGTTGAATTTTTGCAACACCCGTTTTTTATCTCCTGCCCCGGGTATGGTCTGACAATGCGGAGCACAGTTCACCCGGTCGGTAAAAAGCAGGGGATTTTTTCAAATTTGTGTACCTATTTTGAGGTTTTGGATTTGAAAACTTTTCAAGCGATGTTATATTTCACAAAGCAGTTTTTGCAAATATGTTTTTATTGCTTGTCAAATCGTGTAAAAGTATAAATTTATGCAGAAAAATTTTGACTTGCGCAATACAGAAATCCGGAGGAAAAAATGAATAAATCCACTATTTACCTAAACAACTCCTGGCTTGAAATACCTGCCGGCGGCGGTATGATTCCGGGGACTGAATTAAAAGCTCAATGGCTTACGGACAACTCCGGAAATTTCAAATTAACCAAACTGGTGCTGACCAACTGCGGCAAGACACCGGTCAAACTGGGCAGCTGCCATTTGCTTGAAAGCGGTGAACTGCCGGATTTTTCTGCACAGGATATGGTTTTTCTGGATTCCGGCGGCGGTTGGCCCTGCGGCTGCATCAAAACTACTGATTACTGCCACAGTCCCCGTTTTACCGCTGAATACTGGAACACGATCTTTCTGGCAGAAGAAGATATTGCGTGGGCAGGCAGCATAATGAGCGCCACCGCTGAAGAACTCAACAAAGGCGTTCCCGGTGCCAATTACTCCTTTGGCGGCGTGGCAGCTGTCCAGCACCAATCTTACGGTACCGTTTACAGTTTTACCGCACCGGTCAAGCGCTGCAATACGGCGATTTACTTTTTGTGCGACCCGGCCGACGGCTCGCTGCGGCGTCTGGCAATGGCGTGCAATTTTGCCAATTACGAACTCAAAGCCGGAGAACGCATCGAATCCGAAGAGATGGCTGTCGCCGATTTTGCCAGCGCGCAGCAGGGGCTGGAAGCCTGGGCGGATATGAGTGCAGAGCGCAGCAATGTTGTGCTGCGCCACACCACGCCGCCGGTGGGCTGGCTTTCGTGGTACGGTTACCGTCTGACCATCAGCGCCGAAGAGATCAATAAAATTGCTGACTTTATCAACGAAAACTTCCCCGGTTTCGGCTTCAAGTATATGCAGATAGACCTGGGATACAGCAGCGAAAATATGCCCGGCAGATGGCAGCAGCCCAATGAACGGTTTCCTGAAGGATTGGAAAAGTTTGCCGAGGATATGCGTGAACGCGGATTTATTCCCGGTATCTGGTGCAGTATGTATCTTGGCGAAAGCTGTACCGTACCCGCCGGACATATCGGCAATTCGACCAAATGGTTCTGGGAGCCGCACGAACCGGTAAGTTACTTTGACCCCACCCATCCGGCGGTAAAAGATTATGTGGCGGAAACTATGCGCTACTACAAATCACTGGGAATCAAATATTTCAAGATCGACTTTGTCAACCGCCTCGGCCGCACTGATGAAGTGTACGATCCTTACGATAAAACGCTTGTTAAAGGAGCGCAGATCTACCGCAAATCCTTGCAGGAATTGCTTGCGGAAATGGACAGTGACGACTTCCTTTACGCCTGCAGTGACCTGACGATGCACTCGATCGGACTCTGTTCGATTACTATGAGCGCCTGCGACATCGGCAATACGGGTATCCGCGAAAAACGCGAAGCATTTGAGTTTTTCCAGGAACAGTTCAACTCCACAATGAGCCGCTATTTTGTGCAGAACAAACTTATTATGCTCACGCCGGACTCCATAAATATTGCCCCGCCGGCAGATTTGGAAGAAGCGCGTATGCGCGTACTCTTTGTGGGGATGTCCGGCGGTCAGATCTTTCTGGGCGACAAATTCCAGAACTCTCCAGTGGAAATCATCGATCTGGTGCGGCGCGTATTGCCGCCCTACGGCAAGGCGGCAAAACCGGTTAATATGTTCGGCGGCGAAAAGCTTGAAATATTCAAATACAACACCCCCGGACGCGACATATACAACTTTTTCAACTTTGACTTTGACAATGAAAAAGTTATGCCGCTGGAATTTCCTGATGACCGCGAATATGATGTCTGGAACTTTTTTGAACAGCGTTATGAAGGGCGTTTCAAAGGCACATTTGCACCGGTTCTGCCCCGGGCGGCGGCACGCTGTTACGCCGCGACTCCGGTTACCGCCGAGCCGCGTGTTATCGGTACAACGTTCCACTTCACCTGCGGCGCGGTGGAGTTAAGCAGTGTTGAATATGCCAATGGCGTACTTACCGGCAAACTCACCCGTCCGGCAGGTGACAAAGGCAAGATATTTATTATGGATGCAAACAACAATATCCACTCTTTGGAATTTACCGGCACCGGCAAAGCTGAAGATTGGAGTTTTTGAAAGGTAAGCCAAGATGAAATATATCGATATACACGCTCACGCATACCGCAAACCGATACCGTTTGTAACACAGTTCTGCTCTCCGGCGGAATTGCTTGACCGCTACGACCGTTACGGAATTGAAACGGGTTTTCTGCTGCCGGTGGTGAATTCGGAAATTTACCTGCCGCAAGCCAATGAAGATATTCTGGAAATGGTGGAAAACCACCCGGCACGCTTCCGCGCGTTCTGCAATGTTGACCCGCGCGCCCTGATCAACCGCGCCGATGCCAGGCTGGATGAAGTTCTGCAATACTACAAAGATCGCGGCTGTCTGGGAGTGGGTGAAATTATGCCCAATATGCCAATGAACGATGAGCGAGTACAGAATCTTTTTGCCTGTGCTGAAAAAGTCGGATTGCCGGTTACGACCGACGGTTCTGACCGTCCGGAAGGGGATTTCGGCTTGTACGATGAACCCGGATTACCCTATCTGGAACATACGCTCCAGCGCTTTCCTGAACTCAAATTCATTGGCCACGGCCCGGTTTTCTGGGCGGAATATACCACGCGGAACCGTCCGGCTCGCTGCAAGGCGATCTTCCGCAACGACGGGTCGCAGTATGGTTCACCGCGCGCGGAGGGACCGATCGAATCTGAAGGTGTCACGCAGGAACTGCTGCGCGAATTTCCCAATCTCTACGGAGAACTCTCCGACGCAATGTACTGGTTGATGCGCGATGAAGATTATGCGGTAAAATTCCTGACCGAATTTCAGGACAAACTCTTTTTCGGCACCGACTGCTGCAACAGCACTACCGAAGTGCAGTTCAGTGGTAAGCTCTGGTTCGACAAAATGCACGACAGCGGTAAATTGCCTGATGCGGTCTGGAAAAAGATCTGCCGCAACAATGCAATCAAATTCTTTAATCTTGATCTGAAAATGGCGTAATTATGGCGGAATTAGCTTCTTATATTTTTGATGATAACGGTGTGATGCGCAAAGTTGGTTCGCTCAACCGTTTCAACCGGGTGTTGTACGGCGGACACGAAAACGACACTGAAGGGTTCGGGAAATTCTTCACCTTTGCCGGCGATGCTCCGATCTTTATGGGCGCGGCAAGCGACTGTATGGTCAACAACTGGTGTTATCAGGCCAAACGCGGCGTACTGCAAAGCGGTCTGGCACTGACTCCGGGAGTGACTTTCGGCGGAGCAGTTGACAGTTACGGCAGATGGTTCCACAATTCACGGGATGTAATTTCCAGCTGGCACCACGGCTATATGGAATATAAATCGAGCCACATTTCCGATTATTTTCCTGAAAGCGAAGTAAATCTGGAAGTCTATCCTCTGCAGAAACACGATGGATATTTGGTGCATTATCAGGTGGTTGCCGATTCGGAAACGGTTTTCTGCGCAGTTCTTGCCGGTATGACTGGCTACATCGGCAGATTCGATCCGCCCGAAAGTCCGGTGCGCGATCTGGCGCTGGAACACTGCCTGCAGGGTGTTGCCTGTCAGGAAGATGATTACGGCATACTTAAAGACAGCCAGAGCAATGATTCGATTATTGCGGGATGCAGTTTTGATGCCGAACTTTCTGTGGACGGCGCCGCCGCTGCTATGGAAAAAACTCCCACCCTGGCGCTTGTTGACCACGAAGGCGCTCCGGCAGTACTCAAATTCACCCGCCGCCTTGCCGCCGGAGAGGTTCTGGAAGGCGATCTGGTGGTGCTTTACAACTCAACTCCGGAGGTACTCAAGGAGTATCTTGCCGGCGATCAGCGCGCGGCAATCAAAGCAGCGATTGCAGAAAAATATTCCGGCATAAAGATCAGCACCCCCGATCAGCGGCTGGATTCAACAGTGCTTGATCAGCAGATCGCGCTGGATGCGGCATACCATACACCGACCTTTTTCCACGGTGCGATCGGCTACCACGCTCCTTTTCTGGGCTGGCGCGGCTGGTATGGCGGTGCGCTTGCCGGCTGGTTTGAGCGTATCCGCTGTGCGACCCGGGCGCATCTGGCAACCCAGATGAAAGCAGCCGACGAACCGGAAAAAGTCTGGTACGATGGTGCCGACCGCCCCGACCTTGACCACGAAGGCACTCAATATCACCATTTGATGAACAGTTACGGCAGACTTTCGGCTATGCTCTACAAAGACGATATATACGATATGCAGGAAGTCTTTACCGATATGGTTTTTCACTATCTTGAGCGCAGCGGCGATCTGGAACTGGGCAAAGAGATTTTTGAAGCAATGGCAGAAGCTCTGGCGTGGGAAGAACGTATTTTCGATCCGGATAACGACGGGCTTTACCAGAGCTTTCTCAACACCTGGATTTCGGATGGCCATTGCTACAACGGCGGCGGCTGCGCACAGGCAAGCTGCTATAATTATGCTGCCAACACCGCAATGGTGCGGCTGGGCAGAAAACTCAATTATGATGTAACACTTTTTGAACAGCGCGCCGAAAAAATCAAAAATGCGGTCAATGCCATTCTCTGGCAGGAAGACAAGGGAGTTTTTGCCGAATACATTGACACCATCGGCAACAAACTGCTGCATCCGGCGCCGGAACTTTCGACCATATATCTGGCCGGCGAAAGCGGCATTGCCAGTGCTGAACAGATGGCGCGTTCGCTTGAATATACTGAAAAATCCATCCGCAGCACCCTGACTTTCAACCGCAAGGGGCGCTTGGCGTATTCATCCAACTGGCTGCCGAAAAAGTATTCGACTTTCGGCTTGTTTCCGGCGGAAAATGCGGCACTGGCGCTGGCGTATTTCAAATATTTCCGCAAGGAGGCTGCCTTGCAGATACTTGACGGGCTGCTGGATGTGTTTGCTTCCAGCCCCTCCCCCGGCGCGATTTCGCACGTTTCCACTGCCAACGGCAACTGCGACAGCGGCGACTGGGATTTCACTGATGTAAGCAGTCCTTATCTGCGCTTGCTGGTGGAAGGTTTGTGGGGCGTGAATTTCCGGTTGTTGAGCGATGAAATTTTTATTGCTCCGCAGCTGCCGGACAAATGGAACAACGCAGCATTGGAACTGCCGGATATCAAGATTGATTACAAAAATAACTCCGGACGCATAACATTGCAGATAAATTGCAGTCGCGCCGGGATCAAACATATAATTCTCCCCGGCAATATTACTGATCTGAAATTCAGCGATAAATCAGCCTGTGTAAAAAAATCCGATTGCGCCGGAGTGGAATTAACTGAAATAGCCTGGCAGAACAGCGGTTCGATCACCGTTGAATATACCGGAGCAGTTTACAGTGCCCGGCCGGAACTGCTCACCGGCATACCGCGCAGAAAAGCCGTTCCGCCGGTACCGGAGCAATTTGAAAATATTGATTGCCGAAAATATTTCAATGTGGAACTAGCAAAACTGTTTGATCAGAAATATCTTGCACCGCGTCCGGAAGGCTACTCCATTGGTATGCGTATCAACGGCCGTTATGCCTGGGAATGGAACCATTACGGGCATAATGAAGTGGTGGTCAATGATTCGGCTTTGCGCAACGCGCCCGGCGGAGTCTATAAACTCGATAAATCGCGCTGGAGTTTTCCGACCCCGGCAGATGGAAATAATGCCGCCTGCGTATCGATCTGGGAAAATTTCCCTGAATCAATGAGTATTGCTCTGGAGGGCAAAGCGCAGGAGTTGGCTCTTTTTGTTTTCGGATCCACCAACGCTATGCAGAGTTGTGTGGTCAACGGCCGCATTACCGTGCAGTACACTGACGGCAGTGCTGAAGTGTGCGATCTTATTGAGCAGGAAAACTTTGACGACCTTATGGTCACCGCTTTCCAGCAGCAGTTTGAGCGTTTCTACTGGGACCGCGGTAACCACGGTATGGTTGTCAGAATCAAACTTGATCCGGCAAAAACCTTAAAAAACTGCACCGTCCAAGCCGTTGCCAACGAAGTTATAATAGGAATACTCGGCGGCGCTTTAAAAAGATAATCAACTCTAATTTCAACATATCAATTTTAATACAAGGAAGAAAAAAATGGCTGTTACCAACAAATTCCGCTGCACCGCAACCGGTGACTCAATGATTACCCGACGTCTGCCTGCCGAAGGCGAATACGCCGGATTCAGCGAAGTGAGAGATTTTATTATGCAGGGTGATTTCCGCTACGGCAACCTGGAAACCACCGTACACAATTTTGAGTGCTACGGCGGCGCCCAATCCGGCGGCAGCTGGCTCTGCAGCCCTCCCGGAGTGATCGATGATCTGCGTAAATTCGGTATGAACGTACTCTGTACTGCCAACAATCACGCTCTGGACTACGCTCACGGCGGTCTGGTACGCACTCTGGAATATCTGGAAGCCAAAGAGATGCCTTACGCCGGAACCGGCAGAAACCTTGCCGACGCCTCCCGACCGGTTTACATTGATACCGTCAGCGGCCGTTATGCATTGATCGGCTGTACAATGACCTTCAATCCTGAATGTATGGCCGGTGCCCAGACTGGCAGTGTGATGGGGCGCCCCGGAGTCAACGGTATGCGCGTAACCAAAAAGTATCACCTGCCCAAAGAGGAATTCGTCCACCTCAAACGTATTGCTGATTCGCTGGGGATCAACGACTCTATGGAGATCATCCGTGCCGAAGGCTATCTGCCCCAGCTCAAAGAAGGCGAACAGCCTTTCGGTCCCGGCTTGATGTTTGAAGCCGCTGATAAAGCAGAAGTCATCTCCAAAGTTCGCCCCGTGGATATGAAACGCATCACCGATGCCATTGCCGAAGCGCGTTTTATGGCTGATTATGTGGTGGTATCTATGCACAATCACCTGCTGGTCGGCAAATCCAAGGAAACGGTCGATCAGGTCTCCATTGAATTTTCGCACGCCTGTATTGATGCTGGCGCCGATGCGGTTATCGGCACCGGTCCGCACCTGCTGCGCGGTATGGAAATATACAAAAACAAGCCTGTATTCTTCTGTCTCGGTGACTTTATCATCCAGCTGGAAACCATCTTGCGCGCCCCCGACGGGATGTTCGCCAAGCAGAATCTGGACGGCAATGACCGGCTCGATGTTATGTTCAACGACCGTTCCGCCAACGGCAAGCGCGGTCTCTGCTACGATCCGATTATGTACAAATCGGTCATTCCTTACTGGGAAGCTGAAGACGGCAAGCTGACCAAACTGGTATTTATGCCCGTTGAAGAACAGTTCCATATGCCGCGCCCGCGCGCCGGATGGCCGCAGAAAAACACCTCAATGAACATCATTGAGCACTTTGCGGAGATGAGCAAACCTTTCGGTGTCGATATCAAGATCGAAAACGGTCTGGGCGTGGTACAGTTGTAAATGGAGCATAAAAATGGCAGTATGTAAAGAATTTGCCGATTACGCGGCAAGCGCCTGGCTGGAAGCAGCAGATATTGTGCGCGATATGTGCAATATACCGGCGCCCTCGCATCACGAAGAATTACGCGCAGAGTATTGCAGAAACTGGTTCGAAAAAAACGGCTTTGCCGATATAGTCATTGATAAAGCACTCAATGTAGTCGTACCGCTGAATGTGACTCCCGACAATGATGTAACTGTAATTATGGCGCATACGGATACGGTGTTTCCCGACACTGAACCGATGGGTTATGAAGAAAAAGACGGCTATATCTATTCGCCCGGGGTGACCGACGACACTGCAAATCTTGCAGTATTGATGGTCTGCGCACGCTATTTTAAGGATAATTACAAATTCGGCAAAGACGGTTTCGTGATCGTGGCGAACAGCTGCGAAGAGGGGCTGGGCAACTTGAAAGGTGCGCGACAGATCGCGGAAACTTTCTCCGGCAGAATCAGAGAGTTTATTTCGCTGGACAACAGTTCTATGCGGGGAATAGTCAGCGGAGCCGTGGGCAGTCACCGTTACAAAGTATCGGTTGCCACCGAAGGCGGACACAGTTTCAGCCGTTTCGGGAACCGCAACGCAATCCACGTGCTTTCGAGTTTGATAACTTCGCTTTACACGGTAAAAGTTCCCCAAAATGGCGACAGCATAACCACCTACAATGTCGGCACCATTTCCGGCGGTACTTCCGTAAACACCATTGCCCAGAATGCGGAAATGCTTTATGAATACCGTTCCAATGACCGCGTATGTCTGGAACAAATGCGCGTGATGTTCAACAGTTTTATTGAAGCATATCGAGCCGCCGGCGTGGAGATCAATGTTGAACTGCTGGGCGAACGCCCCTGTTCTGCTGAAGTCGATCCGGAACGCTTTGCCGCCCTGAAAAAGCGTTATATGGATTCACTTAAAAATGTTCTGGATCTGGAAGGCAGCGAACACTTTGGTTCCACCGACTGCAATATACCGCTTTCGCTGGGGATCCCGGCAATATGTTTCGGAGTATGCCGCGGTTCCGGAGCCCATACCCGCAGCGAAAAGCTGGAAGTTGCCAGCCTGCAGGACGGCTGCAAACTGCTGCTGGATTTTATGTTCAGATAAAATCTGCCGGCATACCGACTGAAAAAAGGGGGTTGTGACAAAACCTTGAAAATGTTTTGCAACAACCCCTGTTTTTTTGCTTAACGGCTCTCTTTTCAATACCGGTAGCTATCCGGCTTGAAAGGTCCATCAACTTCCACACCGATGTAATCGGCCTGTTTCTGCGTGAGCCGGGTCAACTTTGCACCCAGTTTTTCCAAATGCAGACGTGCCACTTCCTCATCCAGTTTTTTGTCCAAGAGATACACTCCGACTTTACGGTCGGGATTGCGCGCTATATCGATCTGCGCCAGTGTCTGATTGGTAAAACTGTTGCTCATTACAAAGCTGGGATGTCCGGTGGCACAGCCCAGATTCACCAGACGGCCTTCGGCTAAAAGATAGATACTGTGACCATCTTCGTAAGTATAACGCGTTACCGGGCAGGTGCTGTCTTTGATCTGCAGCTTCCTGATGTTGGGCCACGCTTCCAGACGCGCCACCTGAATTTCGTTGTCAAAGTGTCCGATATTGCAGACGATCGCCTGATCTTTCATCTGACTCATATGTTCAGCTGTGATAATATCACAATTCCCGGTGGTGGTTACATAAATATCAGCCATCGGCAATGCATCTTCCACCGTGCAGACCTGAAAACCGGCCATACACGCCTGCAATGCACAGATCGGGTCAACTTCGCTGACCAGCACCCGGGCACGCTCATTACGCATTGCTTCGGCACAGCCTTTGCCCACATCGCCGTAACCGCAAATCATAACCGTTTTGCCTGAAATCATCACATCCAGTGCGCGTTTGATGCCATCGGGCAGACTGTGGCGGCAGCCGTAGATATTGTCAAATTTGCTCTTGGTTACAGAGTCATTGACATTCACCGCCGGGAAGAGCAATTCGCCCTTTGCCGCCATCTGGATAAGGCGGTGCACTCCGGTAGTGGTTTCTTCTGATACCCCGCGCACTTTGGCGGCAACTTTGTGCCAGTGTCCGGGTTTTTCTGCCAGAACTTTCTTAAGCAGAGCATTGATTATCTGCAATTCCACAACATCAGTGGGTTCATCGAGAATAGCCGGATCATCTTCTGCCGCCACCCCGCGGTGGATCAGCAATGTGGCATCGCCGCCGTCATCCACGATCTGATCGGGACCGCTGCCGTCCGGAAAGGTCAATGCTTTATATGTGCAGTCCCAATACTCCTCAAGCGTTTCGCCTTTCCACGCAAAAACCGGTACTCCCAGATCGGCAATCGCCGCTGCCGCGTGATCCTGGGTGGAAAATATGTTGCAGCTTGCCCAGCGCACATCAGCGCCCAGTGCTTTAAGAGTTTTGATCAAAACAGCGGTCTGCACGGTCATATGCAGACTGCCGGAAATCTTTACCCCTTTAAGCGGCTGTTCAGCACCGTATTTGCGGCAGGTTGCCATCAAACCGGGCATTTCCTGTTCGGCAATCTCGATCTCTTTGTGACCGAATGCCGCCAGAGAAATATCTCTTACCTGATAATCCATAACTGAAGAAATCCTTAAAGTTTGCTGTGCGCGTAACGGATCAATTCTTCCGTTTCCTGCCAGCCGATACAGCCGTCGGTAACTGAAACATTGGACATCGGACGGCGTCCCGCAGTTATATCCTGCTTGCCTTCGCAGAGATGACTTTCAAGCATCATACCGACAATGGAATCTTCTCCGGCGGTAATCTGCTCAACTACATTGTAAAATACTTTTTTCTGACGGTCAAAACGCTTACCGGAATTGGCGTGGCTGCAATCAATAACTATCTGCGGCGCAAGTCCGGCTTTTTTCATAGCCACTTTCAAAAATGCTATATATTCAGCTTCGTAATTCGGGCCCTGACCGCCGCGCAAAACTATATGACCGTAGCGGTTGCCGTTGGTACGGAACACGCTGACCTCCCCATTGCCATCCACACCGATAAAGCTGTGCTGGCGGCGGGCGGTGTTCACAGCATCAATTGCAACCTGCATATTGCCATCGGTGGCGTTCTTGAATCCGACCGCCATAGAAAGACCGCTGGCAAGCTGTCTGTGCGGCTGCGATTCTGTTGTACGCGCTCCGATAGCAGTCCACGCCACAGCATCGACTATATACTGCACCAGAATAGGGTCCAGAGTTTCGGTAGCGACCGGCAGACCTTTATCGACGATTTCCAACATCAGCTGACGCGACAGACGGATACCTTTTTCGATATTATACTGGTCATTCATATCCGGGTCATAAATAAGACCTTTCCACCCCACGGTAGTACGCGGTTTTTCAAAATAAACGCGCATAATCAGCAGAAGTTTATCGCGCACTTCTTCGCTCAATGCAGCAAGTCTTGACGCATATTCCAAGGCAGATTCCCGATCGTGTATGGAACAGGGTCCGACCACGATGATCTTGCGGGGATCCTTGCCGTCAAGTATATCAAAAACCTCCTTACGGTGGCGGATAACCTGCGCCACGCAATCCAGAGAGAGGGGCAATTCAGAATGTATCTCATCCGGAGTCGGCAGTTTTGACCGGCTCAAGATGTTTACATCGCTGTTTTTCAGCATTTTCATCAAAACAAATCCTTAAATTCAGTATCAGATATTCAGCCATTCACGCAGAAATCTGATATAATCCATATCGCGTTTGGCGGCAATGATACCATCGCCGGGGCAAGCGTATTCCACAGCCAGAATACCGCTCTTGAGTTCATCTTTGGCAAGTTTTTCCAGCACTTTAGCGGTATCAATATGACCGGCTTCCAGATGAGTTGCGGCGTACTGCCATTCACGGGTCTTGATCATATTCTTCAAATGCGCGTAATAGATTCTGCCCTTGAGCAGTTCAAAGACATCATCGATGCTTTCGCCATTGCGGTTGATAAAGATGTTGCCGTGGTCGTAGTTGATACCAATCGCCGGACTTTCCACATAAGTCAGGAGCTTGGCGCAGCTCTTGGCAATATCGTGGATATAGCAGTTGTGGCTTTCCAGAGCGCCGAGCATACCGCGTTTTTCCAGTTCCTTACCGGCAGCGGTCAATCCTGCACCGTGGCAGGCATAAAGATCATCGTCAGCCATAGCGCTGCCGTTTTTATCAAAGTCGATATAGCGGTATTCAGGATGCACCAGCGAATCGGTAAAGAGGTTCAGCACCTTGGTGCCGCACTTTTCTTTTGCCCAGTCAAGGAACTTGACAAAATCTTCAAATTCCTGCTTGCGGACATTTTCTTCGACGCTGGAAAAGTGCAGATTGTAGCCGAAAGTAAATTCCAGATCCGCATTGCGCTGTTTAAGATCGGCGATCATTGCATAATAGTCGTTTCTGTCCATATCATAAAATCGGGAACCGCGCAATTCCACACCATCAGCACCGACGGTACGGATAATCTTGACCAGTTGTTCCAGTTTGGCAGGACCTTCGTAATAATTAACGTGCAGCAAAACTTTCATAATCGACCTCTCTTTACTTATGTTAACAGGATCACATTCTGCGTAATTGACCTTGAAATAATATACAACTTGAGCCATTCATTGTCAAGGCTCCAGAGTGCTTTAATTGTAATAAAATTTGCTTTTTTGCCGCCGCAGAGTTATATTACCGGCATTGACAAGGTTTTACAGCGTAACAGAGCTACTTTTACAAGGATAGTTTATGAAAAACTCAAACTCAAAATTTTATATTTTTCCGGCACTGCTGGCGGCGGCAATCATTCTTTCCGGATGTCAGGGCCCCGTAAAAAGCAAGCCCACGCGCATTGACAACTTTGATTACACCAGTGTGATAAACAACCACCTGACTCTGATGGATTTTGCCTATCATCTGCGCGATTCAAAACTCAATGTCGTGCAGATCCAGCCCATCCGTGCCGATGTATTGCGCGCCACCACCGCCGCCGCAATTATGATCGATCAGGATGAAATCGGGGTATATTACTTCAATACCGACGTTGAACAGCAGCGCAACATCATAAAAAAATATCACGAAGATGGTTTTGCCTATATCCTGGGGTTCCGTTTCCCGGTATTTATGGCGGGCAGTCTGGTGTTGACCGGCGTGGAAAAACATCCACGCAAAAAAGAGATCGTTGCCGCATTACGCAATTTCAAATAAGCTTATTCCCTGCGCCGCCGTACTTCGATTTTTTTGTAATATATCGGACAATAATGCACAATAAGCTGCCTGCAGCTTGCATTTTATTTACATACACAATTATTATAAAAGTGCTTCCCGAAAAAAAATTAGATCAAGGAGGAAAAAATGTGCGGTCTTTCTGAAAACGATTCTATGCGCTGCAACTCGTTTATCTTCGGCAATTTGGCTTTGACCGGCAGCTGGGTGCTGTTCACTCTGGCACTGTCGGTGGCAGCGTGGATCCCCGCAAGTACCGTTGCATCAAACACGATCATTGCAGGGTATTACCTGCTTATTGCTGTGTTGTGGGCGTTTTACTTTATGACCTGCTGGGGCAGCTTGGTACAAAGCCGTTTTGCGGATAAACCGCTGCGGCAATGGGGGTGTTTGATCGTTGCGGCGGCGGTCACAGTTTTGTCGCTGATGTATTGTGTCTGGGTGCTGCCTTTGCTGCTGATCCTTATACCGCTTTTGCTGTGCGGCAGCCGAAACGGCAAAACTGTTTTGCTGGGAGCAGTTGCAGGATTGGGCGAATTTGCCGCCCTTTGCAACACGGTTCTGCTGGCTCTGCTGCTGAAAGCATTGCTGCTGGGCGAATGGGAGTTTGACGAATCAAGTTTCCGCTGCGATATGATCTTGCTGATTTGCGGCGTACTCTCCATTGGCGGTCTGCTTGCCCGCGGCCAGATGCTTGCCAACGGCGAGTGGACTCTTAAAAGCGCGTTGCGCAAACCCACAACAGTGATCATCTGGAGCATCACCATTCTTTCGGTGATCGCCACGGTTGCCGCAGATAAGATGCAAGCTGCAATTCTGGAAAATACCAAAGCTGAAGCCGAAAAAGTCTTCGGCGGTGAACTTTCTGCTGCCGGTATGAAAAAACTTTTTACTGATAACAGAATGGAAAATGCAGCATTTTATAACGAACTCAACGCTCTGGCAAGCAAAGTCAACCAGACGATGCGTTTCAAACGCTTCAAAGGCGAAGGGAAAAAGGTTGCCAAACCCACTGCCGGAGATTTGCAAAAACGCGCGGCGGCTTTTGCAGCCAATGCAGCTGATTATGCGGCGTTGAACAAACTTGTTGCAGGCGATATTCCCGCATACCCTGTGACTTTTGTTGACGGTAAACTGCTGGAACTCAAACAGCCTTATGCACGGATCATCCGCAGTGCGGCTTTTGCTTTGCTGACTCAAATGCGTTACGACTGCAAAAATATTGCAGAGTATTCCAAACTCTATTTCAAGCTGATAAATTCGCTCAACGGTACGCCAAGTGTTATAGTTATGCAAACCAAACAGATCAAATTCTGGTGCAAAACAATTGAAATGCTCAAAGCCGACAAAAAAATTTCTGACGGAGAGTTCAAAACTCTTCAAACTCTGGCAAAAGCCGAAGCAAAAAAGCTCGACACCGCCAGATTGTTGAAAAGAATTGCTTACACCGAAGCGATTTTTGCTTATGATCTTTACCGCGCACACAGTTTGAGCAACATTTCGGCGACCGGAGCCTATTTCAAATATGATCGTACCGAAGCATTGCGTTCACTTTTGAACTATGGTAAAACCGGCAAACTCACTACGCCCCAGCGGGGAGTGGCAAAAAAACTGGCGATCCCTTTAGAAGTATATGCTTTGCAGTATAATGAAATCAAAGAAATGCTCAACGATCTTTAAGCGTTACTATCAATGGCGGTACAGAGCATCACGCACTGTGCCGCCATTTTTTATTACGCTTACATAGCAGATTTTATACTTTTGACCGAACCGCGCTTGTAGCGGTGACTGTCGCCCCGACCCTGTTTAGCGGGAATGGCATCATAACTTACCTGACCGACAACCAGCAATTCGGTATGCTTTACGGATTTGCTTTCGCTGCTGAAGAGATACCCCAGATAAGGTATATCCATCAGCCACGGTATGCCGGAGCGGGATGTCACTTCCGACTGTTTTTTAAGTCCGCCGACCGCAAACTCCCCGACACCGTAAGGCAAACTTATATTCTGCACCACCTGCGATCCGGGAGCAATACGCGGAGCACCGCTGGATTGGAACCCCAGCAGACTGGTATTATTCAGTTTAAGGGTAAAACGCGTTTCATTCAACCCCACCGCCACATTGCTTACCTGCATTGAGAAGCCGTAATTCTGCGACAGGCTTGTTATCGCCTGATTGCCCTTGCCCACCCGGACAGGGTCCGGATCGGTCAATGTTTCGCCGGTAACTGCACCGATGATATTGCTCAACAGTTCATACGCCCCGACACCGGTATTGGGGAAAAGCGTTTCTGCGGTACTGCCGGGGACGGGCTGCGATGCATCCACATAAAATATATGGGTGAGCCGTTCCAGTTTAGCATCAGTTGCATTACGAACGCAAAGTTCCCCTGTAAGCATCACCCGGGCCTTGCCCACCGAGGTCAGGAAGTCGATATAACGGCTGTTCCAGCGGGGATTGAAGTTATAGAAACTGCTCCGTTCAGAACCGGCGGCACGATTGAGACCGGTGGCATCGTACAATGCATTCCAATTGTTGCGATAGCGCCCGCCGCCGGAAAAAAAGCTTGCCCCCTGATTATTTTTCCAGGATTGAAAATCTATACCCAGCTTATCGTCGTTTTCGCTGTCTATTTCGTACACCGTGACCTTTATCCGCACCTGCGGAATGGGTACATCATACTCTTTGAGCAGTTTGGCAATATTTTCCGCCGAATAATTTTCCACATCAAAAACCAGCCAATTCAGATCAGGATCATAAGCTACCAGATCCTGCCCCTGCCATAATTCAGTTACATCGCTTATATTCATACCCACATTCTGAATCAGCGGCTGAAGATTGCGTGCCGGAACAAATTTGGGCATATAGATAAAAAACGGATTACCGTAACTGATTGCTCCCAGCGCCGGATTATCCAGCGTGGCAACCAGTGTATCAATACCCATACCGTTGGCTTGATCCTTAAAGCGGTAATCTTCAGCACTGACCAGCAGCAGTCCGGTACCGTCAACATATTTCAAGCACTCCACTGCGGTATTGCTGCCCAGCTGGGCGGCCGGATTATACCCCGGCTGTGCCGAAACCGTATTGAGTACCGGCGCTGTTACCGTGCTGGTTACCGGCAATGCAACAGTGCTGCCGTTTACAGCGGCACTGCTTTGCGTATTGGTTGGATACTGCTGTACCATAGAGGTATTGCCCACGCGTTTACTCTGAACCATCTGCCGCAGATAATCGCGGAAGTTGTACGCATCGACATTTTGCAATATGTAGGTTTTGGTTATCACACGCGGATCGTTGTTATCACGGATAAAATGGATCGATTCTGCGCCCTCTTTCAAAGGTACTATCAGCTGCGCCTCGACCCTGGTACCATCGTAACCTTCGGTATTATTGGTATTGGAATCGCGCGGCACTCCGGGATTGACAGCGGCATAAAAACTTTGCATTGTCAGCAATGCCCCGACGGCAAATAAAACTTTTTTCTGCATAACGATCCTCATTTTTCCATTGCAAAAAGTTCACCGCTGCGGATATTTTCCGGCTTGGATGTGTTCAGCAATGTGGGTTTGACAGTCAGATAAAATTTGCATTTTTCAACGCTGGTGGTAGTGGTACTGAAAAAATATTTCAAAAGCGGTATTTCTGAAAGAAACGGCACCCCGATAGTCTGTTCGACTTTCTGCTCGCTGTTCCACTGCCCCAGAATAAACTCTTTATCAAGATCCAAAAGTATATTGGAATCGATCTGACTGGTGTTGACCAATTCTTCTCCGGTATTGCTGCGCTCCATAACTGTTGCACTCTGGATGCTGTACGCAAAAAACACCGTGCCGGGATACTTGCTGTATGCTCCCGGAGTGTAGGCTTTTACTGTAAATGCCTCGCTTTCCGGATAGCCGCTTTGAGTTTCGCCGTAATGAATATTCACTATCGGCTGGCTGATCTTCAAATAGAGCTGATTAAACCCTTCCGGCAGATTCAGATTGCTTGCCACTACCGAAGTCTGATCGTTGTTGTTCTTGACTATATTCTGCAGCTGGGGATTGAAAAATATTTCATACACATCAGTATCCGAATTTGATACATTCAACACCGCACTGTTACTCACTTTGGCATTACCCTTCTGGGCAAGCATCCTTATAAAACTGGCATCGAACTGCGGTGCCACCAGAAAACCGCCCACCGGGCCGGAAATGGCAGTCAATGCCGCCGATCCGCCGGAACTCAAACTGAACGCATCAAATGCGGTCTGAAAAATATTGAGACCGGGACCGTTTTTCCACGCCAGATACTCTATACCCAGATCACGCAATGTGCTTTCACGAAGTTCATAGAGTTTGAATTCAAATTTTATCTGCGGCGCCGGACGGTCGATAAATTCAAGAAATTCAAAAACAAACGATGTATTGGAACTGTTGTCTTTCCAATATATCTGATTAGAATTTTTATCATAAGCGTAAACCGCACCCGCCGGACCTGTACCGATGACCGAATTGACCAGTATATTGACCAGCCCCTCTCCGGAACGGTATTTGGGTTGATACACAGCACGGGTAATGCCGGTACCGCGTATGATATCATCGGGGGCCTTACCGTCGATTTTGATATTACGGTCGGCTTTGGCTACAAAATCATCCACATAGGGCATCATTTCGCGCGGACAGGTAACAGTAAGCAACTGTTCATTATTGCCGCCGCAGACCGTATTGACACTGGAATTGATATTGTAGCGCATTGTCATACCCATTACAAACGGCACAATATCATTAGCCTGAACATATTTCAACTGGTATATTTTTGAAACCATATAGTCCTGTGCATCATCCTGTATAAGATGTACTTTCTGTATATTCTGCGCCGCAGGACAACTCGTTATGGCAAAAACCGCCAGCGCTATATAAAAAAACCTCATCATCAGCAATACCTCCTGAAATGTCATAAAAAAAATCCTACTGCCGCCCAAAGGAAAAGCCGCAGCAGGATAAAAGCCATCCGGCGATTTATCAGATAAATCCGAAACTCACCACCTGGGCTTTTTTGTCAACTTCGCCGATCGTCACCTGGAAAAGCGCCTGCTGAACCAGTTCGCCGCTTTCTTTACCGGTCTTTTTGAAACCGATCTTCCACAATTTGATGCTCAAAACCGGGTGCTTGAGATCGGTCACAAATTCAGCACTGAAGGCTTCACCCATAGCGTCGGTCATCATTTTATGGGCTTCAAGAAACTTCTTTTCATCAAAATCCTTGCGCATATCTTCCGGCAGCGCGTGCACAAATGCCTTGGCATCGCCATTTTTGAACGCGTTCGCCAGCGTAGAAGCCAATTTAGTGGATTCAGCTTCAAACTTTTCCATCGGACAGGAGTGTTTGCGTGCTACTTCAACGGTTTTACACTCTTTGTCTTTGTCGCATTTTTTATCATCTTTGCTGCATTGGGAATCTTTGGCTGCAGGAGCAGCGGCTTTGTTATTATTTTGTGCAGCGGGAGTCTGCATTGCTGATTTTGCCTTCTGGGCAGCAGGACAGCTGCTGGTACTGTCACACTCTTCAACGATCAGTGCCGAACCCCCCGGGCCGGCGGCAACAGTTACAGTTTCGCTGGTTTCGCAGCCGGCAAAAATGGTTCCGGCACTGAAAATGGCGGCAAGGGAACAAGCGAGTTTCCAAGATTTCTGTTTCATCTTTTTTCTCCTGATAAAAAATTTGTTTTTTACCCGGCAATCCTCAACCGGGTCTTTGCAAACAACTTTGAGCAGATATTTTTTTCTTTTGTTCCCCCGGAAAAAGAAAAATATAGTTTTCTTATGAAAGTTCAATATGTGCTTCCCGCGCCGTCATCTATGCCTCCCTCCCTCGAAAAAAGAGCAAAAAAAACCGTCTGGAATTGCTTCCAAACGGTTTTGAGGATTTGAACAAAAGTTCCAGCCGGATTATTTACCGGACATAACCCCGTGGTCTTTGAAGGTACGGGTCGGGACGAATTCGCCCAACTTGTGACCAACCATATTTTCGGTGACGAACACCGGAACGAATGCACGACCATTATGCACATCGAAGGTATGACCGACGAAATCCGGAACGATCATCGAACGGCGCGACCAGGTTTTGATCGAACGCTTCTGACCGCTCTTGTTCATCGCTTCGACTTTGTCGTACAAATATGCATCGACAAACGGGCCTTTTTTGATTGATCTCGCCATTATTTCTTCCTCCGTTCAACGATGAACTTGCTCGAAGTTTTCTTGGGATAGCGGGTGCGCTTGCCTTTAGCCAGCTGACCCCACTTGGAGACCGGATGACCGCCGCCGGAGCTGCGACCTTCACCACCACCCATCGGGTGGTCGATCGGGTTCATAGCAACACCGCGGACGTGCGGACGCTTGCCCAGATAACGTTTCTTACCGGCTTTACCCAGTTTGACATTCATATGTTCTTCGTTGCCAACCACACCGATGGTGGCTTTGCATTCAACGTGGATCATACGCACTTCGCCCGAGGGCAGCTTGATCTGTGCGTAAACTTCTTCCTTACCACGGAGAACCGCAGACTGACCCGCGGAACGGACCAGCTTAGCACCCTGACCGGGCAGCATTTCAATGTTGTGGATTGAAACACCAACCGGAATATCTTTGATCTTGAGGCAGTTGCCCGGCTTGAGCTCGGCTTTGGAGCCGTTCATAACCGTCTGACCCACCTGGAGTCCGTTCGGAGCCAGAATGTAGCTCTTTTCACCATCCGCATAAGCCAGCAATGCAATACGGGCAGTACGGTTGGGGTCGTATTCAATACTCACGACTTTGGCCGGCACGCCATCTTTGGCACGCAGGAAGTCGATCATACGATAACGACGCTTGTTGCCAGCACCGCGGAACCGGGTGGTCACGCGACCGTAACTGTTACGGCCACCGGTACTGTTCTTACCTACAGTCAAGCTTTTCAGCGGAGATTTAGCAGTGATTTCGCTGAAATCGCTGACCGTCATATTCCGGCGGCTCGCCGTCGTCGGATTGTAACTTTTAACAGCCATTTTTTAAACCTTTCGATTAAGCGATTTCAATCGCGCCTTCAGACAATGTGACAATCGCCTTCTTCCAGTCAGCACGACGACCGACTTTCGGCGAACGACCCATACGCTTGGGCTTGCCCGAATAGTTCATCACGTTAACGCTCGCAACCTTCACGCCGGGAAACAGTGCTTCTACTGCACGGCCGATTTCGACCTTTTCTGCCTTGGCATTCACGCGGAAAGCATATTTGTTTTCTGCTGCCAATGCACTGGCTTTCTCGGTGATGACGGGGGCGATAATGACTTCAAAATTATTTTTCATCTTCTATAATCCCCATCAGTTAAGACGCGTAATAAACGCATCCAGAGCTTCTTTGGTGAAGACCAGCTTGTCATAACGCAGCAGGTCATAAACGTTCACGCTGGCGGCACGAATCAGCAGCAGACCGGCAATGTTGTCGGTAGCAAGAACTGCATTTTCTTCGTATTCCGGAACCGAAAGCAGTGCGGTACCTTCCAGCTTGAGAGCCTTCAGTACAGCGCAGGCATTTCTGGTCTTGTGATCCGGCATTTCAAATTTATCCAGAACCAGCACCGCATTGTCAACAACGCGTTCGCTGAATGCACGGCGCAAAGCCAGCTTCATAACCTTGCGGTTGACCTGACGGGTGTAATTGCGTTCCGGAGTAGGTCCGAAGATCACACCACCACCAGTCCAGACCGGCGAACGGCTGGAACCGGTACGGGCTCGGCCGAGACCTTTCTGACGGGTCGGCTTGGCACCGCCCCCGCGAACCTGGGCGCGGGTCTTGGTGCAAGCAGTATTTGCACGCTGGCTGGCGAGAAACGCCACCACTGCATCGTGAACAGCCTGTTCACCTTTTTCCAATTCAATCGCGTTATCGGGCAGCTGATAATCGCCGACCTTTACGCCCTTGCAATCGAGAATATCCAAAACTTTCGACATTGTAATCACCAATCCTTACTTGCTCGATTTCTTGATCGCAGACTTCAGCAGCACAAGACCGCCCTTGGAGCCCGGTACAGCACCGCGCACGCAAATGACATTGTCTTCTGCAAGAACTTTAACGACCTGCAAATTCTGCACGGTGCAACGGGTGTTACCCATATGACCAGGCATCTTTTTGCCTTTGGCGACGTTACCGGGGAATTCGCACTGACCGATAGAACCGGGACGACGGGTCCAGGCTCCACCGTGGCTGGCACGGCCGCCACCGAAATTCCAACGCTTCACAACGCCCTGGAAACCGCGGCCCTTGGTGGTACCGACGATGTCAAGGTAATCGTTGACTTCAAAAACTTCCGCCGTAAGCACGGTGCCAAGTTCGATCGCTTCATCAGAAGCGGTGCGGAACTCGCGCAGAACTGCCGGCGCTTTGTCTGTGTAGTTGGCCTTGGCTACGTGACCCAGAACGGCCTTGCTGGCGTTCTTGGTGGCGCGTTCGCCGAAACCAAGCTGGACAGCCGAATAGCCATCCCGCTCGACGGTCTTGACATCAACCACAACGCACGGACCAGCCTGGATCACCGTCACCGGCACAGTCTTGCCCTTTTCGTCGTAGATCTGAGTCATACCGATCTTTTTACCGATTAAACTCTTCACTTTTTTGTCCTTTCTGATACTTACCCTAATCGGTTTTGAGGGCATTGGTATCTGTACTTTGCCGTCGCTTTATGCTGCGGCTAAGCCTTTTTTGCCGCCGGCGCATCAACCTTTTTTACAGATAAGCCCTGCAACTCTGCTCATCTTGAATTGATGCCCTGCCCGGCGGCTTACTTAATAATTCAGCCGATCTTGACTGAAATATCCACCCCGGCGGGCAAACTCAATTTCTTGAGCTCATCCACGGTCCGGTTGGTCGGATCAATGATATCCAGCACGCGCTTGTGGGTGCGGATTTCAAACTGTTCCATCGACTTCTTGTCAACGTGCGGTGAACGGTTCACGGTGAAACGTTCAATGCGGGTCGGAAGCGGAACCGGACCGACCACCTGCGAACCGGTGCGTTTGACGGTATTGAGAATTTCCGCCACGGACTGATCCAGAATGCGGTGCTCATAGGCCTGCAGACGGATCCGAACCTTCTGGTTTTTGCTGCTCATGATCTTATTTCTTCTCCGTTACAACTTTATCTTGGACTTGTTTCGGGACCCGTTCAAAGTGCGACGGCTCCATCGAGTAGGTAGCACGACCGCGGGACAGCGAACGGATGGCAGTTGCATAACCGAAAAGTTCGGCCAGCGGAACCTGCGCGTTGAGTTTATTGAAGCCCGCCTGGACATTGGAATTGATTTCAACAATGTTACCGCGACGGCTGGTGATGTCACCGATGATATCACCCATATTTTCTTCCGGAACGACCACTTCCACCTTCATAATCGGCTCAAGCAGAATCAGCGTGGACTTCTTGGCAGCTTCTTTGACCGCCATCGAGGCCGCAATCTTAAACGCCATTTCCGAAGAGTCAACCGGGTGGTAAGAACCATCGACAATGTCGATCTTCAGGTCGATCAGCGGATAACCGGCCAACACACCGGTTGCGCAAGCTTCGCGCAGACCGTTTTCCACCGGCTTGATGAATTCTTTGGGAATGTTACCGCCAACAACCTTGTTTTCAATAATCAGGCCGCTGCCGGGTTCGCCCGGTTCCATATGGATAATAACGTGACCATACTGACCGTGACCACCAGTCTGACGCACAAACTTGGTATCGGCATCGGCACCCTTGGTGATAGCTTCACGATAGGCAACCTGCGGAGCACCGGTGTTGGCTTCAACTTTGAATTCACGGATCAAACGGTCGATAATGATTTCCAGGTGCAGCTCACCCATACCGGAGATAATGGTCTGACCGGTTTCTTCGTCGGAACGCACGCGGAAGGTCGGGTCTTCATCAGCAAGTGCAATCAAACCCTTGGAGAGTTTGTCGCGTTCGCCGGAGCTCTTCGGCTCAACCGCAACCGAAATAACCGGTTCCGGGAAGGTCATCGATTCGAGAACGATCGGATCGTCTTCAATGCAGATCGTGTCACCGGTGGTGACATTCTTCAGACCGACAGCAGCGGCAATGTCACCGGAGAAGATCTCTTTGCGTTCTTCACGGTGGTTGGCGTGCATCTGCAGCAGACGGCCGAGACGTTCGCGGCGGTTGGTACGCGGGTTCAGCACTTCCATACCCTGGCTGGCAGTACCGCTGTACACACGGAAGTAATACAGCTTACCGACAAACGGGTCGGTCATAATCTTGAAGACCAACGCAGCAAAGGGCTGCAAATCGCCAACGTGGCGGGTCTTTTCTGCGCCGGTAGCCGGATCGGAACCCTTGATGTCCCAAATATCGATCGGGCTGGGCAGATAATCCGCTACAATGTCCAGCACCGGCTGCACACCGCGTTTCTTGAACGCACTGGCGCAAGCCACCGGAACGATCTGCGCGGCAATGGTGGCGCGGCGCAGCGCAGGGCGGATCTGTTCAATGGTCGGCATTTCGTCGGCAAGGAAGATTTCCATAATTTCTTCGTCAACTTCCGCCAGACATTCGACCATATGCTTAAAGTATTTCTGCTGCAGTTCAACATAATCAGCAGGAACTTCTTCTATGCGCATAACGGAACCGTTTTCATCGCCGTCAAAGTAGATGGCACGGTTTTCCAGCACGTCGATCTGACCGACAAAGTCAGCTTCCTTACCGATCGGCAGCAGCAGCGGCACAGCAGTGGCACCGAGCTTGGTCTTGATTTCTTCAACAGCACCGTAGAAGTCGGCACCGGTACGGTCCATCTTGTTGATCAATGCAACAATCGGAACTTTGTACTTCTGAGCCTGGCGCCACACGGTTTCGCTCTGGGGCTGTACTTTACCCACCGAGCAGAACACCGCAACCGCACCGTCCAGCACGCGCAGCGAACGTTCCACTTCTGCAGTGAAGTCCACGTGTCCGGGAGTGTCGATCAGATTGAAACGATGCTTCACATCGTTACGGTTCCAGAAACAGGTTGTAGCAGCACTGGTAATAGTAATCCCGCGGTCGCGTTCCTGCTCCATCCAGTCCATGGTAGCAGTACCTTCGTGAGTATCACCGATCTTGTGGTTGATACCGGTATAGAAGAGGATTCGTTCGGAAAGAGTGGTCTTACCAGCGTCAATGTGCGCCATAATACCGATATTACGGACATTCTTAAGCGCAACCTGACGGTTGGGAGACTCTCTGAATTGTTTATCGTCGCTCATAAAATTTCCTTTGAAGCAATCATATTTGCGAACTGATCACCAACGATAGTGGGCAAACGCTTTGTTCGCCATCGCCATCTTGTAGGTATCGTCCTTCTTCTTGATCGATGCACCGGTGTTGTCAAAAGCATCCAGAAGTTCGGACGCCAGAGATTCGGTCATCGACTTGCCTTTACGGCCGCGCGAATAGCTGGTGATCCAGCGCATTGCCAACGCAACCTGACGTTCCTGACTGACTTCAACCGGAACCTGATAGGTCGCACCACCGACGCGGCGGCTTTTGACTTCCAGTTTCGGTTTAACATTTTCGAGCGCCTGCAAGAACACTTCCAGAGCGTCAATTTCGGGTTTTCTTTCTTTGATAAGATCCAGTGCACCGTAAACAATGCTCTGCGCAGTGGATTTCTTACCGCGAGTCATAATCGTGTTGATCAAACGACCCACCAACTCGCTGTTGTACTTCACATCCGGGGTCTGCACCCGCTTCGTAGCTGTACGTCTTCTCATTTGCCTATCATTCCTGTTGAGCTTGATATTGCATTCAATTCAGATTTTCAAACAACCCCGGCCAGCACCCCGCCGACCGGAACGGAATTAAAAAATCTTCCGCAATTACTTCTTCTTGGCGTCTGCACCCGGCTTCGGACGCTTTGCACCGTAACGGGAACGACCCTGACGGCGCTTTTCCACACCAAGACTGTCCAGCGAACCGCGGACAATGTGATAACGAACCCCCGGCAAGTCACGGACACGACCGCCCTGCACCAGAACCACACTGTGTTCCTGGAGGTTATGACCTTCACCGCCGATGTAGGCGGTCACTTCCTGACCATTCGTCAAACGCACACGCGCAATCTTGCGCAAAGCCGAGTTCGGCTTTTTCGGCGTACGGGTGGTCACCTGCAGACAGACTCCGCGGCGCTGCGGGCAGGCGCTCAAAGCGCGCGACTTGCTCTTCTTGACCTTGGAGGTCCGTCCGAATCTCACCAACTGATTAATTGTGGGCATCTTTCCAGCTCCAACCTTTCTTTTACTTTCTGCAATTTTTATTACACGCAAAAAATATTTTTTATTCTTTATCTAAAAATAATAGCCATATAAAATACATTTTTTTTCGGAATTTACAAATTTAAAAGCCGCAAATCCCGAAAAAAAATTGCATTTTGCTCCCAAAACGGGCTTTATATTGCTTTTTAAACCCGTTTTGAGAGCATTTTTTTATCGTATAAAACGATTATCGTTCTTCGTCTTCGTCGACAATTTCGTCTACGATGTCCTCCAGATTAATATCTTCCAGATCCTGATCTGATGCAAATTCATCATCCAGATCGGCTTCATCATCCAGGAACGAACCTTCACCGAAGATAGGCTCATTGCTGCCGAACATATCGTCTTCGTCTTCAAAGATCTGTTCTTCAGCTGTTTCACCGGCATCTTCTCCGGCTGCTTCAGGCAGTTCGCCGGGAATTTCCTCGCCGAAGTACTTGAGCTGCAGCGACTGCAGAAGATCCGTACCCGTACCGGCAGGAATCAGGTGACCGGTGATAACGTTTTCCTTGAAGCCCTTGAGTTCATCACTCTTACCCAGCGTGGCAGCTTCGGTCAGAATACGGGTGGTATCCTGGAAGCTCGCTGCCGAAATAAAACTGTCGGTTTCCAACGATGCCTTGGTGATACCCAGCAGTATTGGTTCGCCTTCTGCCGGACGGCCGCCGCGTTCGGCAACCTTGCGGTTTTCAGCATCAAACCGTACACGGTCGATGGGTTCGCCAACCAGATATTCTGTATCGCCGGGCTCGGTAATACGGACTTTCTGCATCATCTGGCGAATGATGATTTCAATATGTTTATCGTTGATTTCCACACCCTGGGCACGGTACACCAACTGGATTTCGTTGACCAGGAAGCGCTGCAATTCGTGCGGTCCGCAGATTTCCAGCAGCGCGTGCGGTACGATTGAACCTTCGGTAAGTTTATCGCCCTTGTGCACATAGTCGCCATTGCTGACCAGCAGGTGTTTGTTCGCCGGGATATTGCCGTGTTCTTCCACAGTCTTGGCTTCACGATCCTCAATGAGGATCTGACGGCGACCCTTGGAATTCTTGGTATTGATCTGTACAAATCCGTCGATTCGCGCGATTTCAGCAACTTCACGCGGCTGGCGGGCTTCGAACAACTCGGCAATACGGGGAAGCCCCCCGGTAATGTCTTTGTTCTTGGCGGACTGACGCGGCACACGTGCCACAGTCATACCGGGTTCCACCTTTTCACCTTCGCGCACCATCAGGAACGCGCCGGCAGGCAGCGGATAGCTGGCAAGAACTTCGTCATTTTCATCCTTGACCACGATCTGCGGACTCAAGTCTTCGCGGTGTTGCATAACCGTGAATTCTTCAGTACCGCCGCGGCGCTGACGGTTCAGGGTCATACCTTCGATCAGGTGGATCAGAGAAACGGTACCGGCTTCTTCAATAATGATAGGTGCGTGGTACGGATCCCAATGCACAAACTGTTCGTTGGCTTTGACGGTCTGACCTTCGCCTTTGGTCATAACCGCACCGGCTTCGATATCGTACCGGTCAAGTTCGGCATCGCGCAATGCGTCGCCGTGATAATCATAATCCTTATTATAATAGGAACCGATCGCTTCAGCTTCCGCCTTGGCACGGGCACGGGCCTGTTCTTCAGCGGCTTTGGCAGCGGCGGCATCATAAACGATCACATAACCGTTCTTGCTGACCACCACGGTTTCGCCCTTCTGATTCTTTACAGTACGGACGTTCACCAGATGCAGTGTACCGGCGTTACGCGCAGCGATGACCGGTTCTTTGTACGCGCTCGATGCGGTACCACCGATGTGGAAGGTACGCATTGTCAGCTGTGTACCAGGTTCCCCGATCGACTGCGCGGCAATAATACCCAGCGCATCACCAACCTTGGCAACGCGGTCGCTGGCAAGGTTCCGGCCGTAGCACTTGACGCAGACACCATACGGAGTTTCGCAAGTCAGGTTGCTGCGGATCAGCACCCGCTGGATACCGCGCTTTTCGATCATATCCATTATTGCCGAAGTGATTTCTTCGCCCGCATGGACGATCACTCTGCCATCGTTATAGGCAGGATCTTTGAGATCCATCGCCGCAAAACGGCCCACAATACGGTCGCGCAACGGCAGGATCACTTCGTCCCCTTCAAGTCGGATCGTAGCCATGTCGT
>JAZNBV010000048.1:0-2807 GCA_045587205.1 Victivallaceae bacterium | reverse complement strand
CTGAAAAATCCAACGACTATTTGCAGTTGAAACTCGACCTTACCGGACGGTTGAAAACCGTTGAAGAGTTTGCTTCCATCATCATTGCCACCGGAGAACGCGGTGAACAGATCAAACTCGGCGATATAGCCAGACTGGAACTCGGTGCAGAACGCTACACCGATGAAGGATTTTTCAATGGAGAAAGTTGTATTGCTCTTGCCATTTACCGTCAGGATGGAGCAAATGCCGTTGATCTGGTCAAAACTGCCAATAAAACATTGGAAGATTTGAAAAACCGCTTCCCCAAAGGCGTGACCGCCCACCTTTCTTATGACCCGACTCATTATATCATAGTCAACGTCAAAGAAATTGCAATGACATTGGTTATTACCTTGATATTGGTGGTTGCCATTACATATATTTTTCTGCAGGATTTCCGGGCGACACTGGTTCCGGCTCTGGCGATCCCGGTATCGCTTCTGGGTACATTTTTCTTTATGTCGATTCTGGGCTACAGTATCAATGTATTGACAATGTTCGGTCTTATTCTGGTGATCGGTTCTCTGGTCGATAATGCGATCGTGGTGGTGGAAAATACCATGCGTATCATTGAAGAAGAAAAACTTTCTCCGAAAGAGGCGACCCGTAAAAGTATGGCACAGATCACCGGCCCGGTGATTGCCGCAACACTCGTATCGGCGGCGATCTATGCGCCGATTGCCTTCTATGGCGGTATTGTCGGCACGATCTATATGCAGTTTGCAGTAACGATGTGTATTGCATTGTGTATTTCTGCTTTTAACGCTTTGACCTTGAGTCCGGCTCTGTGTGCGTTGATACTGTCTCCGGCAGAGCAGATGAAGAAAAAATTCATCTTGTTCCGCTGGTTTGATATTTCTCTTAACACAACCAAAAAAGGTTTCCTGTTTTTCAGCCGGATAATGATACGCCGTCTTCTTCTGACTGCGGTTCTTATGCTGGGAGCTTTGATTGCAACCTATTTTATTTTTCAAAACCTCAACGGCGGTTTTTTGCCGGATGAAGATAAAGGTGTGTTGATGTGTGAAGTTGAACTTCCTCCGGGGGCAGCTTTGCCGCGTACTAACAATGCGATGCTGGAATTCAGCGAAAAAGTTCAGAAAATCAAAGGCGTAAGAGAAGTAATTGCCGTATCCGGTTTTTCCATTATGTCCGGAGCAAGTGAAAACCTCGGCTTTGCCATTGTTACGCTGGATGACTGGAGTAAACGCACCACGCCGGATTTATCCATTTCTGCCATCCGCGGCAAGATTATGGAAATGGGAGCAACTATTCCCCAGGGAGAAGTCCGTGCTTTTCAGCCTCCGGCAATTATGGGATTGGGGGTTACCGGCGGTGTAACCTTTGCATTCCGTACTGCCGGGGGAGAAACTCCGCAGGAATTTGAACAACAAATGGGAAAACTCCTGGGAATGCTCAATAACAGGCAGCTGATGCCGGAGGTTGCTTTTGCGTTCAGCGGATTCAACGCCCGCACGCCGCAGGTGTTTTTGGATATCGACCGAGAAAAGGCTGAAGCTCTCGGAATTCCTACTGATCGCATTATGACTTTTATGCAGAGCAGTTTTGCCAGTTTGTATGTCAATGACTTCAATATAAAAGGCTATTCTTTCAAGGTAAAAATTCAGTTGGATGGCGATGAGCGTTCCACTTTAAGTGCTTTGGAGGAAACAATGGTGCAGAATAACAACGCAGATATGGTTCCTTTATCTGCTTTTACTACCCCGAAAATTATGCTTGGAGCCCGTAAAATCGAACGTTTTGACCAGAATATGTCTGCGGCAATAACGGTAATTCCTGTACCCGGAGCTTCGTCAGCACAGATTATGGATAAAATTGAAGCAATGGTAAAAAAGGATTTCCCCAATCATTATACAGTTGGTTGGACTGATATGAGTTATCAGGAAAAAAATAATGACGGCAGGATCCTTATTCTGATGACATTGGCAGTCATTTTCGGTTATCTCTTTCTGGTTGCACAATATGAGTCCTGGACAGTGCCGCTGCCGGTCATTCTTTCAGTCACATTCGCTATGCTTGGTGGAGTTGCAGCATTGCACCTGACGGGTATGCTGCTGGATATTTATGCCCAGCTTGGTTTGATTATGCTTATCGGCTTGTGTGCCAAGAGTACGATTCTGATGGTGGAATTTTCAATGCAGGAGCGTGCAGCCGGCAAGTCCGTGGTCAGAGCTGCCCTTAACGGAGCAAATTACCGTTACCGTGCGGTGCTGATGACGGCGTGGAGTTTTATTTTCGGTGTACTGCCGCTGCTGTTTGCTTCCGGAGCGGGCGCGGAAAGCCGCCGCGTTATAGGAACAACGACGTTCTGGGGGATGTTAGCCGCAACCATTCTCGGTGTGGCATTTATCCCGCCGTTATATACACTTTTCCAGAAAGCCCGTGAAAAGGTAAAAAATAAACATTGATCGAGGTGAAAATTTATCAAAGGCAATCTGAAGTTTTCTGAACCAAAGTGAAGCGATTTCCAGAATTTCATTTCACAGCGAAATTCTGAAATTTCAGCCTCAAAAAGCCTTTCAGAATGGCGGGTGGAGAAAAAAATTTCCAGCCGCCAAGGTTCGGTTGCTTACCGTTCCGGGAAACCGAAAGACTTGCGCTGTTCGTTCCAGTCTTCCGGGATATTTTTCATAATTTGTGCGATGGATAACCCATCGGGTTCTGCTCCGTTCACGATTGCTTCAACAATGTCCGGAGCAAGGTTGTACCCTTGTTAGCCAATAAAGAAGAAGCTATCCATTAAAATTATTTTTCTTCTTGAGCCA
>JAZNBV010000047.1:0-109656 GCA_045587205.1 Victivallaceae bacterium | reverse complement strand
AAATGGAATTTTATTTTTGAATACATTTGAACTCAAAAACAAGGATTTGACAAAAGAGGGTAGCTTTTTTCAAGAAATACCAAGCTCAAACTATGTCCCAAAACACCATTTTTAAAAAATTATGGGATTTCTGTGATTTTTCTTAATATACACGCAAAAAGCAGATTGTAAAAACTTTATAACGCGTGCTATATTATAAAAGAAGCAAATTTTTACATTTTATTGCGGATTTTTCAATAATGGCTCTGAAAATCATCTCCGGTCTGGCACGCGGCATTATGCTGGATACGCCATCCGACCGTTCTATGCGTCCGACTTCCGGTCGTGCGCGCGAAGCGTTGTTCAGCAGTCTGGGCAGTGTGGAAGGCAAACGTTTTGCCGATATTTTTGCCGGTTCCGGGGCTATCGGGCTGGAAGCAGCCAGCCGCGGCGCGGCGGAAGTTACGCTGCTGGAAGCCAACGCTATGCACGTAAAACTTATTGAACGGAACATTGCCAAACTGCGCAAAGCCGGTACTGTATGCAATATTACAGCTGTAAAACGCAAAGCCATTGCCGGAACTCTTCTTGCGCTGGGCATACACGATATATGGTTTTTTGACCCGCCGTATGCTGAATCGGCAATGTACCTTAAAGAGCTGCTGGCAAGCAGAGATCTGCTGGATTTCTGGAAAAATTCCCTGCTGATCTGGGAAATGCCCGATACGACTGAAGCCCGTGCGGAATTTGAAAACATTCCGCAAATGAAAGAACTCCTTGACTGTCAGCTCAAAAATCTCGGCAGTGTGGATTTTCTTTTTTGCAAAGTAAGGGAGATTTGAGCTATGCGTATGGATCCGGGTCAATTCGATTTTACCAAACGCAAATGGCACTGGAAACATCTGCCGGATGATATTGCCAACAAACTGGCAACCTCTGCCAGTGCCGACGAACTTATATGCGTAAAAGCCACCGACACCCGCGCTGTTTACCGGTTTGAAAATCTCTACATAAAAGTTTGCGGCAGTTTTGAAGTCAAAGACCTTCTGTTTCCGTCAGCGCGTGCCGAATTCAATGCATACAGCCAGCTGCTGAAAAACAATATCCCGGCGGTAAAACATCTGGGCTGGGGCAGAGCCGGACACTATACGGCACTGGTTACAGAAGCGTGGACTCCGGATGCAGTGGATGTTCTGCAGCACTGGTACGGAATGGTTTACCGTCTGGAAGATACCGGCAGATTCCTGCTTGAATTGAGTAATTTTCTGAATAACATAATAGAATCTCCGCTGCATCACGGGGATTTTCATCTGGGCAATGTACTTTATTCGCCGCAGGAAAAGAGTTTTGCGCTGGTTGATCTGCACAATGTAAAAGTCGGCAAAACGCTTACCGCCGCCGAAAAAGCAATGCTGCTGCAGTGCCTCCTGGAACTGCGGGCATCGATCCGTCCGCAGGTGATGCTGGAACTCTTTCTGCAGCTTTCCGGAACCACACCCAGACTTGCTGCGGAGATCATCCGGAAACGCCTGATCAAAGATGCCGCACGCTTGCGGCACGACTGGCCGCGGCGGAGCGCACAATTTTTGAGCGGCTACGCCAAATTTTCTGATTTTGTGGAGTTTGACGGCTCTGTATTGCTGGTCAAGCGCGATAAATTGCGGCGCAACCTTTTTGATCCGGCGGCGGCGCGGCGCGGAGAGTACCGCACGGTGCGGCTTTCGTTCAAAGCGGCGTTGGAACAGATGCTGTTTTCGTTTTATTTATCGATGCTGCAGGTGCCTCACGTACCGGTAATTGCGCTGGCGCCCAACGGCACGCTCTATTTCCCTGCCGCGCCGGAGCTGGATATTGTTCCGGAAGAGGATTGCGAATGGATCAACAGCTACAACGAATATCTCTTGTGTATGGATCTTTATCTTGAAGATTACAACCAGTGGCGCCGCTGTACCGGCAGTCAGCTGGTGCTGGCAGATTTTTCCAGTATGCTCGCGGCAATGCCGGACAGAAAACCGTTCCAGCCGGAAAATGTCGATCCGCGCAAATGGAAAGTCCGCAAACACTGATATCAGAGGCGGTCAATTATAACTGGTATTCTCACGGATCAGTTTTTCCAGCAGTTCAAAGCCCTCGCTTTCGCTGACTGTGGCAATGATATTGCCCCGATGGAACACCGCCGCTTTTCCATCGCCGCCGGCAATACCGAGATCAGCATCGCGCGCTTCGCCGGGGCCATTCACCACGCACCCCATAACGGCAATCTTTTTCAAAGCTATGGAACCGTTTTCCGCCTTGATACTGTTGACCAGTTTTTCAACTTTTTCCGCTAACGCAACCAGATCGATTTTAGTCCGTCCGCAGGTGGGACACGCTACAATATCCGGAGAGGCTGAACGCAAATTTACGCTTTCAAGAATCCGCATTGCAGCAACAACTTCCATTTCCGGATCAGCGGTCAGGCTTACGCGCAAGGTATCACCGATGCCATCCAGCAGCAATGCGCCGATCCCGATCGCACTTTTGACTATGCCGCGCGCCGGGGTGCCGGCTTCGGTAACCCCGATATGCAGTGGGTAATCGCATCTTTGCGCGATCTTGCGGTACGCTTTGACTGTAGCCGTTACACTGGAAGCCTTGAGCGAAAGTTTGATGTTTTTCACACCGTATTTTTCAAACGCTGCCGCCTGACGCAGCACCGATTCCACCAGTGCATCGCTTAAAAGTTCATCGTGTTCTTCAGCATTGGCGGCATTGAGGTGCTTTTGAAAATCCTTCGGCAAACTGCCGGAATTGCCGCCGACCCGCACAGGTACATTACTGTCAAGCAGTGCTTTTGCCACTGCTTTTACCGCATCATCACCGCCCAGATTACCGGGGTTTACCCGCACGGCAGCGGCGCCGTTGGCAATGCTCTGCAACGCCAGACGGTAGTCAAAGTGTATATCGGCGATCACCGGCAGAGGCGATTGGGCAGTAATACTTTTAAAAGCTTCAGCCGCCGCCGCATCCGGCACCGCCAGGCGGATGATCTCGCAGCCGGCAGCCGCCAGGCGGCGGATCTGGGCAAGCGTGGCAGCCACATCAGCTGTCGGCGTATTGCACATCGACTGGATGGACACTTTGGCTCCGTTGCCAACAGCAACATTGCCGATAAATATCCGGCGGGTCTTCATTTTTTGACTTCTCCGACCTTTTCTGCGGGAACATCTGCTTTCTGCGCGTTGTCAAGTGATGCCTTATGCGGTATAACGCGCATAAAATCCATATAAGTTACATAGAGCATCAACAATATCAGCAAGCCGATAAAGAGATAACTCAACACTCTGACCACGATCACCGGCAGCGGACGGCGGAAAATTATCTCGATAAGCGTCATAAAAACGTGGCCGCCATCCAGCACCGGCAACGGCAGCAGATTGAAAATCGCCAATGCAAAACTGATCATAACCACAAAGTAAAGCCCCATTGCCGGAGAGAGCCGCACCGAACGGTAAAGCACCACCGCCATACCCACCGGGCCTGACATATTCCGCGCCGAGAGATTGCTCTGCTGTTCGGTCATACCCAGCGTATTGCCCAACCGCACTGCCATACTGCGGATACTTTTGGCAGTAAGTTCGATCAGGCTGGTGAACTGCTGGAAGGGATTGGGGTGGTCGCGCAGCATAAATTTCACCCCGATCGTACGCGGACGCACCGCTTTGGCGCGCGTTTCAAAGGTCAGCAATTCGCCGTCGCGGACAACCGTGACCGTAAATTTTTCTTCCTTATTGGCCTGCACATTGTCGGAAAAATCCTGAAATACCTTGATCTCTTTATCATTGAATTTTACGATTTTATCGCCGGGGCGCAATCCGGAACCGGCGGCGGGAAAATCCTTGATCAAGCCGACGATCTGCAATTGCGGACTCAAACTTACTCCGGTGATATATACAGTCAGAAAATCCAGTTCATCGGGTACATTTTCCGGTTGAACAGTTACGGTGTACTCCTTCTGATCTTTTCCGGAACGCATCAGCAGTGTAACCGGTTTATCGCCGTAGTAATTCAGATAATTCTGCACCATATAAAAGTGTTCGCACACCATATTATTTATGCTCAAAAGCTGATCGCCGGCCCTGATTCCGGCTTTTTCTGCGATCGATCCGCGTTCCGGATGCAGCTCTATGGGAATACGCGGCGTAAAAAATGGATATGCAGTCTTTTCCACCGCCATCTTTCTGGTATTCACTGCCGGCAGATATTTGATCTTTTCGATCCTGCCATTGCGTTCAATATCCATCTCAACTTCGCCGATATTAGTGAGGATTTCCACCACAAAATCCTTCCACGCCAGATGAAAACTTCTGCCGTTGAGTTTTACGATTTTATCGCCGGGGCGCAATCCGGCACGGTATTCGGGGCTGTCGGCTTCGATTTCAGCAACTTCCACCATCCGCATCTTGGGTGTATCCTGCGGAATACCAACTATCCAAACCACACAGCCCAGCAGCAAACCGAAAATAATATTGCATATCGGGCCTGCCGCCGCCGTCAGCAAGCGGTCAAGCGGCTTGGCGGGCGGTAATTCCGTACCATCGGCGGCTTTGGGTGTTTCGGTTGCCGAATCCACCTGCGGCAGTTCCACATAGCCGCCCAACGGCAGACAGCCGATGCGGTATTCCACACCGTTGATCTTTTTTGCCCAGACCTTTTTGAAACCGATTGAAAAAGCATCCACGTGCAAGCCGCGCCAGCGCGCCACCAGAAAATGCCCCAGTTCGTGCACAAATATGCACATACCGAAAAAGAATACCACAAAAATCACCGACCCGGCAATCCCCAGCGTATTCAATATCCAATTCAGCAAATACTCGTAATCCATAAAACTCCTGTTATTTTTATCAAATCCGATTATTTTTTATAAATTCTGCAGCGGCAATCCGTGCGGCGCAATCTGCTGCCACTGCGGTTGCCACGGTATCAAGTTTCTGTACCTGATGTTTTTCCATAACCTTTTCAATGCACCGCCAGATGGTCGGCACATTGACCTCTCCTCTGATAAACGCCTCCACCGCCACTTCATTGGCGGCGTTCATCACTGCCGGCAGCGTGCCACCGGCACTCAACGCAGCATAAGCCAGATCCAGACTGGGATATTTCTTCCGGTCAGGCTCCATAAAATCCAATCTGCCGACTGTTGCCAGATCCAGTTTGGGCAGCAATCCATCCGCCCGTTCCGGATAAGTCAGCGCGTATTGTATGGCAAAACGCATATCCGGCTGCGAAAGCTGGGCGATGACCGAGCCATCGGCCATTTCCACCATCGAATGAACCAGCGACTGCGGGTGGATGACCACATCTATTTTACTGCTCTCCATTCTGAAAAGCATACCGGCCTCCACTATCTCCAGGGCTTTGTTCATCAATGTTGCCGAATCGATGGTCACTTTGCTGCCCATTGCCCACACCGGGTGATTCAACGCATCTTTGACCGTTGCCCGCGCAATTTCAGCACTGCTCCAATCGCGGAACGCTCCGCCGGACGCAGTGATTATCAATTTACTGACTTCCTCCGGCGGGCGATTGTTCAGGCATTGAAAAAGCGCGCTGTGTTCGCTGTCCACCGGCACAATACTGCCGTGTCCTGCATCAAGTTCTGCATTGACAAGATCACCCGCCATAACCATAACTTCCTTGCTGGCAAGGGCAATCCTTTTACCTGCTTTAAGCGCACTTAAAACCGGCAGCAGCCCGGCTGTACCGACAATGGAGCACACCACAATATCCACTTCCGGAGCTGTAACCAGATCGATCAACGCTTCTTCACCGTAACTGCAGAAGCAATTTTCCGGCACCAGTGCGCGGAGTTTTTCCGCAGAAAACTTATCTGCAGCTACCAGATTGCGGCAATCAAGCAAGCGCGCCTGCTCTGCAGCAATTTCCACGCTCTCTTTTACCGCCAGACCGTAAACTGAAAAGCGTTCCGGCAGCTGTTGTAAAACTTTGACCGTATTTTTACCGATCGACCCGGAGGAGCCAAGCACCACAACATTTTTCTTCATAAAATACACCTTTTATATACATTTGGAAAATATACTATCAAAAGTGCTTTTATGCAAAGTTTTCATACAAAAAAACCGGCCGGAAAAACTTTTTTTCCGACCGGTTTGCAAGCCGTTGCAGATACAACTTACTGTTCCACCACCTTTTCGTCAAAGCTGGTATCGCTTTCGCGGATACCCACCACTTTGCGGTGCCACAGCGCCACTATCGGGCTGGCAATAAAGACTGATGAATATGTACCGATAATCACACCAATCAGCATCAGCAATACAAAGTCACTGATCGCAGCCCCGCCGAAAATCAGCAGCATCAATATCGCCAATGAAGTAGTGATACTGGTCAGCAATGTACGGTTGAGTGTACCATTGATACTGCTGTTGATGACTGCAGCATAGCTTTTACCGGTATTGGCACGCAGATCTTCACGGATACGGTCAAAAATAACGATCGTATCGTTGATCGAGTAACCGATCGTGGTCAACACGGCGGCAATGACCGAAAGTGAAATCTGCCGGTCAAGCAGCAGAAAGATCCCCAATGCCACAACTACGTCGTGCACCAATGCCAGAATAGCTGCCATTGCATAAGCAAATTCGTAACGCAATGCAATATATATGATCATAGCGATCACACTGGCGATCAACGCAATAACTGCGGATTTGCTGAATTCCGCGCCGATCAGACCACCAACCGAGTTTTCCTGGGTTCCGGAAAGCGCCAGCTGCGGATATTTTCTGTTCAGAATATTCTGAATACGCACACCCGGAGTATTGTTGTTTTTATCGATAGCCGATTCCCGCACCATTACTTCCAATTTGTTGCTGCCGGCAACGGCAGAACTGCTCTTGTAGGCTACACGGGCATTGACAAAACCGTTGGCAGCAAGAGTATCAATGATCTGCTGCTGCGGAACTGCTGTTTTGTAATTGTAAACCGCCACTGCACCGCCGGAGAGATCCACGCCGAACATATCCGCTCCGCGTATGCCCATAAGCACCAGACTGCCGATAACCAGCACTCCGGAAAGCGCAAAGGAGATTTTACGCATACCCAGAAAGTTGATATGCGGATTTTTGAGCATCTGGTGCATTGAAAGCTTTTTGACTCCGGCACGCAACAGATAATCAAATATCAAACGGGTCACAAAAAGTGCCGTAAACAGACTTGTGAGAATACCGATACACAGCGTCACGGCAAAACCTTTGATTGCCCCGCTGCCCGCCCAATAGAGGATCAGACCGGTCAACAGAGTTGTCAGGTTGGCATCAAGCACCGCACTCAATGCTTTGCTGTAACCGGCATCGACTGCGGTGGCAAGCGTTTTGCCGCCTTTGAGTTCTTCCCGGATACGTTCAAAAACCAGCACATTGGCGTCCACTGCCATACCGATGGTCAGCACAATACCGGCAATACCCGGCAGAGTCAATGTTGCATCAAATGCTGCCAATGCACCCAGCACCAGCACCACGTTGATACCCAATGCAATAACTGCCACCACACCGGCAAGCATATAATAGGCAATCATAAAGACCACCACGGCGATCATACCGTACAAGCCGGCGCGCACACCGCTTGCCACATTGTCAGCACCCAGGGTAGGATCCACGTCATAAATACTGTCCACACGGATCATAAACGGGAAACTGCCGCTGACCAGAGCATTGGCAATGTTGTTGACTTCTTCGTCAGAAAACTGTCCGGTGATTTCTCCCGAACCGGCAAGGATCTCGGTCTGAATGGTCGGCGCGGTATAAAGTTTGCCGTCCAGCACAACCGCCAGCTGTCTGCCTTTGTAGCGCTTGGTTATATCGGCAAAGTTGCGGGTGCCGCCGGCATCAAACCGGAACACGATCTTGCGGCGGTTGTACTCATCGCGCACAGCACGGGCGTCAACAATGCCTTTGCCGTCCATTTCCCAGCGTTTCTTGACAAAATAACGCTGCACGCGGGCGCTCTTGCCGCGCTGAAACTCTTCAATGGTCATCAGTTCATAACCGATGGGAGCAGTAAATCCGGCGGGGTTGCGCAGCATCTGATCGACAAGCGCAGCACTGTTTTCGTGCACCAGACGGAAATGCAGCTTGGCACTCATACTCAAAAGATCTTTGAGCTGGGATTTTTCATCTTTGCTGGTGATCGGCGCTTTAAGCGAAATAAATCTGCCGCCGGCAGGCGCGATTTCCGATTCAAAAATGTGATTGGATTCCAGACGTTTACGCAAAACTTCGATCGCCAGATCGCGGTAACGGTTGAACTCTTCGGTCATCCGTTCGTTGGCTTCGTCCTTGCTCTTGGAGTCCATTGCGTTGATGCGGTCAAGAAAATCCTGATCCGGAACCAGCTCCATCATAAATTCCACACCGCCGGCAAGGTCGATACCGCGACGGATGGAGGCACTGGTGAGTTTGCGCAGACTGCTGATGGCATCGCGGTTGTCTTCCGCCGCCGGCACATTGGCAAGATCGCTCAACAGCACGCCCTGGCTGTTTGCCGCACTCAAAAGCGCGTTGGAGTCAAACATATCCGGTGACTTTGCCTGCAAGGCCCTGGCTGCATCCACCAGCTTTCCGGCTTGGGGATTGTCAGCCTTTTTCAGCACCGAAAGAAACGTCTGGTAAAAATCCCGTTCCTGCAACGGGTAAGTTGACCACGCAAATACCCCGATAACGACCAATGCGATCACTGTACGCAAAATCACGGGGCGTTTTTCATTGATTGCCATATAAAAACCCTTCTATATTCATACGACAAAAGCCGGAAAACCGTCCCTGATCTTCCGGCTGATGAACATTTGATTATTTTTTTGCTTCAGCGGCGGCGTTTTCGTCAATGACCATTGCCACGGCATTTTTGACGATTTCAACCGGCGGCATCTTGTCAGCAAGTTCCACCATCAGAGTTTCGGCGCCGACTTCTACGACCGTGGCAGTAAAACCGCCGATGGTGCGGATTTTGGTACCTTTGACGATCGAATCGTACATCTTCTGCTGTTTTTCGCGCTGTTTGCGCTGACTGCGGCCGGAAATAAAGGTCATCACAATGATGACGATTATCAGCGGAACCAGAAAGCCCATCATACTCTGCGGCTGGGCAGCGGCCTTACCGGCGGCTTCGCCGGCAGCGATCAAAAGTGAATTCAAGATCATTACTTTTTCTCCTGTTTTTTGGTTATTACCTATTTATAAATAAAACTTGTTTCAAACTATACACCGGAAAGTGCATTTGCGCAAGTTGTCAGGTTCAAAAAACCGTGACATTTTTTCATTTTTTGAACAACTCGCCGATTCTCTTCTTCTTTAACAGCAAATCTTTGCTCTGAACATAAAAATCATTCTTGAGATTCCAAACTTCCGATAATTCGCGAAGCGCTTCAGATTCTTCATATTCAAAAATACCATCACTCATCCGCAGTTCCAGCAGATTCAGCAGCACGGACTGTTTCTGTTCATCTGTCCAGGCATCGTTTGCCTTTGCCACCAAATCCGGCAGGGTGTTTTCAGAAGCAATTTTTTTCCCTGCCCGGTAAAGCTCTTTACCCAGCAGCTCTGCAGCATATCCGCTGTGTCCGGAACTCAAACTGTAAAAAAGTCCCGCCATTATAAGCACATTGCTGTCATAGAGTGACTGCGGAGCTGCAGAAGCATTGTTTATGGCATTGATCACCGTTTCCGCCGCCGTCCGTTCCGATGGCGTGAATTCGCACGCATACTTTACATTGCGGCAGCTGATATTGATCAGCAGGGCATATTTTTCTTCGCGGTAATCAGCAAATGCATATTCGTCCAACTCCGCGCAGCACCCTTCATAACTGCGCTCACCCAACCGCCGGTAAAGCAGCACCAGCACATCTTCGTAAAGCAGCCAATAGCCTTCGCCGCGTTCACCGTTCACCGCACCGGAAAGGCGGACTGCAGCGTGCAATTCACCTTTGCCGCCCAAACCGGCGGCTGCATCCAGAACAGAACCAAGTACATATTTTACATCCACAGTGTCCCCGCTTTCTGCCGGCTCTCTCCGCAGGCATTATTTTATTTCAAGGATATTCTGCCAATACTGCAATTGTTTTGCCACTGCTTTGCCGCCGGTACCGCCGGTGATTTCGCGTTTATTGGCGCTGACCACCGGATCGAACAGAGTCAGAAATTCAGCAGTAGCTTCCGGAATGGTTATCTGCATTTCTTCCAGAGTAACTTCATCCAGAGCTTTGTTGTTTTCGCGGCAATACTTCACCAGACTGCCAACCCGGTGATGCGCTGTGCGGAACGGCACGCCCAGTTCCACAAGTTTTTCCGCCACATCAGTTGCCATCAATGCCGGGTCGGATGCCATCTCCTTCATACGCCCGGCACGAACCGACATTGTTGCGATCATCGGCGGATAGACCATCAATATGGCGTGCGCCGTATCGACAGCATCAAAAAGCGGTATCTTATCTTCCTGTAAATCGCGGTTGTAAGTCAGCGGCAGACCTTTGCAGAGAGTCAGCAGCGCCGTCAGACTGCCGTAAAGACGGGCGGTTTTGCCGCGGCTCAACTCGGCAACGTCGGGATTTTTCTTCTGCGGCATCAAACTGGAGCCGGTACAGAAGGCATCGGCAAGTTCAATAAACCCGAATTCCTGCGAACTCCACAGTATGATATCTTCGCTCAAACGCGAAACGTGCATACCGAATATCGCCAGTGCAGATACTGTTTCAATAGCAAAATCGCGGTCAGCCACCGCATCCATACTGTTGCGTGTGACCCTTTCAAAATTCAACTGTTTACAAACATTTTCACGGTCGATCGGCAGAGTTGAACCTGCCAGCGCCCCGGAACCCAACGGCATAACATTGACCCGTTTACGGCAATCTGCCAGACGCTCGGCATCGCGGTCAAGCATCTCCACATAAGCCAGCAGATGATGTGCAAAAAGCACTACCTGCGCGTGCTGCAAATGGGTAAATCCGGGCATTATCACCTGCGGGTGTTCCGCCGCCAGTGTTACCAATGCTTTCTGAAATTCGCGTATCTCTGAAATCAGACTGTCCAATTCGTCGCGCAGATACAAACGTATATCCAGTGCCACCTGGTCATTGCGGCTGCGGGCACTGTGAAGACGTGCACCTTCATCACCCAGCGCGGCAATCAAAGTGGATTCTATGTGCATATGGATATCTTCCAACTCTGTTTTGAATTCCATCTTGCCCTGATCGATCATTACTTTGATTTCATCGAGCTTGCTGCATATGGCATCGGCCGTTGTCTGCGGAATTATCCCCTGCGCGGCAAGCATTGTCACGTGGGCTTTGCTGCCGAGTATATCGTGTTTGTAAAGGCGTTTGTCAAATGAAATAGATTCCGAAAAAGCTGTCAATTCCGCCCGTCCGGTTTCGCTGAAACGACCACCCCAGAGTGCCATAATATATCTCTCCTGATTGCTTGAATATTACTTTATTTTTACACGCAAAAGCGCGGCGGATGCCGCGCTGCAGAATTTTTCTGACCTTTTGCGTATTGATCGCCTGCCTGCAAACAATGTTGCAGAACAGGAATGTTTTATTTTTTAATATTGCTGTAAACGTGTTCTGAAATGATCGGCAGATCGATTCTGCTGTCACCGGGCTGCCAGATATTGAAATAATCTGTAACTGCCACCAGGGCAACAAAAATCATTACGACTGCAGCCAATGTCACAAATATGGCAAATGTAACATTTATGCCGGTTGATTCACGGCGCGAACCGCCGGAACCACTCCTGGAGCCGCCTTCAGTACCGCCGGCCACTGCCGGATTCTGTGCTGCAGGCGAACTGCCCAGATCCTTGATGGCATCGGTATTGACCTTGAGACCCTTTTTCTTTTTGGGCGGCTCCTGGTTCTTACCCAGATTGCCGGCGGGTTCTGCAGCCTTTTCATCCGCAGCCTTGACCTCTTCGACGGGTTTCTCATCTTCGACCTTTTCCACCGCAGCTTTGGGCTTGGCGGGTTTGGGCGCTGCAGCTTTGTTGAGTTTGATACCTCCGGCAACACTGGCTCCGGTCTGCGCAACAGGCGCAACCGAACCGGCAATGGTCGGTTTGGGAGCAGGGCGCTGAAGTTTTACTGTATCATCCACATTACCGGCCTTAAACTTGGGTGCTTCTTCTGCAGATGCCGCTGCGGGTGCCACTGTCGCTGCGGGTGTCGCTGCGGGTGCAGGAGCCGCCGGTTTGACCGAAACCTTGGGAATAACCGGAGCCGGTGACGGTGCTGCCGGTGCGGGTGCTGCCGGTGCTGCATTGGCAATTTCCACTGTATTGGGCGCGGTCGCAAGATTGATCGTAGCCGGGCCTTCCGAAACTTCTTCAACTTTGGAGGTTTTGCGGGTGGTTGTATCATCCGCCGCGGCATTGACATCTATAACAGCCGGAGCGTGAGCCGGAGCAATGCCTTCGACCTTTACCGTCTGGCGCGGCTTGGACGCTGCGGGCATATCCTGCGGAGCGGGTGCCGCAGCTACGGCACTGATCTTGGAGGATTTTTTGGTCGTAGTATCTGCCCCGGCAGCATTAATAGCTTCAACAGCCTGGGTATCAAGAGCTTCCAGTTTCTGCGTGCGGCGGGTGACCGTACTTGCCGCAGAACTGTCAGCTGCCGCCTTGGCAGGTGCCGCCGGAGTCACCAGCGGCTTTACCGCCGGAGCCGATGCCAAACTGGAAAGTTTGATTGTACGCCGGGTACGGGTATCATCTTCCACCGGAGCCGGTGCCGGTGCTGCCGGAGCGGAAACCGCCGGTGCGGGAGCAACCGCAGGTGTTGCCCCGCCGAGATTTGCCAACCCCTGCAGTTTCATTGTCCGGCCGGTCATTGTATTACTGGCGGGTGCCGCAGCAGGCGCCGCCGCCGCAGCAGGAGCCGACGCTTTTTTTTCCAAATCAATCTCCGGCAAGCTTTTGCCGGAAGTGCCGGCAGTTACTTTAGCCGTCACTTTGGTCTTGGTATCTTCGTTTTCCGGAAGGTTGTTCTGTTCTGTCATAAAACTGTCCTGTTCTGCCGGTTGTATTATCTTATAAAAACATCTTTACAATTGAGAATATAACTCTTAAAATCCAAAATGCCAACTTCAAAAGGCATAATCTTGACTAAAATAGTACTTTTTTGGTAAAATACCGTGGCAACAGCGCTCTTTATGCCTCGCCGCCCAGCGCCTGGATACGCGCTGCAACATCTTTGAATTTAGAGCTGTTACGGTAAATTTCCTGAAATGCTGCCAGAGCCTCATCATTGCGCCCCAGAGCCTCAAGCGCACTGGCCCGGTCGTACATAACTGCAAATTTGTGACGGTCCATACGCACCATTTCCGCCAGAGCTTCATCACAATATTTGATTGCTTCTTCATAGCGTTCCTGTTCCAGAAAACAACGGCCGAGTTTGGCAAGACTCTGGGTTCTGCGCTGGGGACTTTTTGCTGCTTCAGTAAGTTCAGTTTCAGCATCGGCATAACGTTTGGCATCAGCATATATTGCGCCAAGATCGTAATGCAGCGCAGCTTCCGCCGGATATGCCTGCGAACGGCGTTCGGCACGTTCGATTCTGAATTCCAGCAGGAACTGTTCTGCTTCAGCAAGGTTTGGAGCATAAGCCGGATCGACCTGCGCTTTTTTACGCAAATCATCAACAATCACGCTATACTTGGCAAGGTAAGTGCGCTCGATCTGTTTATCCAGAGTCGGGTCAAGCGCCGGCAGGTTGCCGGCAACGATTTCCAAATACTTTATAGCGTTATCGTAATCACCGACCACAATGTAGGCTTCGGCAAGCTTTTTACGCATTTCGTCAGAGTTGTTTTCCGCCAGTTCCTTGCTGTAGAGTTCAATAAGCGTCCGGGCGTGGTCGGCATCGCGCAGAGTACCTTCTGCCAGCTGAATGGTAAGTGCGTCATCTTTAACGCTTTTGCCTTTGGCGGCAAGATTTTCTTTCTGCCAGTTGACCTTCTGCTGGGTGGCAAAAGCTGATGCTTCGCGCAATTCGTTAAGAATCTTTTTATCTTTGGGGTATTTGCCCGCCAGATACTGATAGACCTTGAGTGCTTCCATACCCTGACCGTCCAGACGGTAACAGTTGGCAAGTTTACGCATAATCTGGATATTCGCCGGCTGATATTCGCGCAGCACCAGCAATGCATCAATGGCAATATTTGCCGCATCAGCTTTCAGTGCGGCATCTGCCATACACTGCAGGATCAGGGGGTTGTTCAGATTCAGCGCCAGGATCTTTTCGCACTCATTTACAGCATCCAACGGACTCGTGCCAGTCAATTTTTTTATTTTGGGCAGAGCCAGCACACCTTTGACCATTGCCATAAACGGCTCGGCTCCTTTGAGAGTCCTGGTATAATTTTTTTCGTACGTTCTCAACTTGGTGCGTGCCTCGGTAAAAGCTGGCACCCGCAGAACGGTTTCCAGCATACAGCTTACGGCAAATTCCCAGTTTCCCTTGCGTTCAAAATCCACGGCACGGTTGTAAAAATCGCGTATTCCGGCGTGTACATCCTTAAGAGTCTTCTCTTTCATAAACCCCTCTTGCAGAATCTGACCTGCAACACTTTGTAATAAAAAATATATCCGCTGAAAAACATTGCCGCCGTGCAGCAATTCCGGAAAAACAACAAATTGTCTTGCACAGCATAATCATTTATAAATACACCGCTTTCAAGATTTTTTCAAGAGTTTTATCATAAAAAAACTGTTTTTTTCGCTTTTTTTATTATAAACTGTGGTGCCGGCGGCAAAATATTTGCCGAAAGAGAGGGGTGATGCTATATTATTTATATTGTGTTATATTAAAAGTCAAATATGAAAGGTTCTCTGTTATGCTGCTCGGTATGAGTGATCCCTGGGTGGCGGCGGCATATATTGCCAATATCGCCGTTACTGCAGTATGTGTTATTTACGGCATACTCTGCTACAACTCCGGTGATGATACGGAGGAAAACAGATGAATATTATGCTGCTGTGCATTATTATCCCCGTTTTTCTGGCAGCGGTGGCATTTTTGAGTTATTACGGTTACCGCACTACCAGAAATTCCAAAGATTATCTGGTGGGCGGCAATTCGGTACACCCGTTTGTAATGGCTATGAGCTATGGAGCGGCATTTATCAGTACTTCGGCAATCGTGGGTTTCGGCGGAATGGCAGGTTTGTTCGGGCTGGGATTGCTGTGGCTGCCGTTTATGAATATCGCAGTGGGAGTACTGCTGGCATTTCTGGTATTCGGCAAACGCACCCGCAGGATCGGGCATAGACTGGATGCCAATACCTTTCCGGAATTTATCGGTCTGCGTTTCCAATCGCGCAACATCAAAGTGCTGATTGCCGCGATCATTGTGCTTTTTATGCCCATATATTCCGGGGTGGTGCTCATCGGCGGAGCGCGCTTTGTGGAACAGGCGCTGGGGCTGGATTACAATGCAGCACTGCTGATTTTTGCCGTAGTGGTGTCGATTTATGTGGGATTCGGCGGCATCAAAGGCGTTATGTATGTTGATGCCCTGCTGGGAATCATTATGGTGCTGGGGATGCTTTCGATGCTGATTATGACCTATCACGAACTGGGGGGGATAATTTCCGCCCATCAGGCGTTGAGTGATATGAAACCGCTGGTGCCGGAAAATCTGGCAAAACTCGGTCACGAAGGCTGGACAGCAATGCCGCGCTGGAACTCACAATGGTCGTGGACTCTTATCTCCAGTCTGATTCTGGGCGTGGGGATCGGAGCATTGGCGCAACCGCAGCTGGCAGTCAGATTTATGACCGTCAAAAGCGGCAAACAGCTCAACCGGGCGATCCTGGTCGGATCGGTATTCATTCTCTGCACTGCGGGTATAGCCTATGTAACAGGGGCGCTTGCCAACGTATGGTTTCTGCGGCACGAAGGCGTTATTGCCATTACAGCAGCCCAAGGCAATGCCGATCTGATCATACCGCGTTTTATCGATGCGGCAATGCCCAAAGCATTTGTGTATATATTTATGCTGACGCTGCTTTCGGCGGCAATGTCAACTTTGAGCAGTCTGGTGCACGTCAACGGCAGTTCGCTGGGTTACGATCTCTGCCGGACATTGCTGGGCGAAAAAGTTGACAGCCGCAGGATCACCCGTTACGGCATCATACTGGGGGTCATTGCCAGCATAACAGTGGCATACACCTTTCCGGCCAACATTGTGGCGCGCGGCACCGCGATATTTTTCGGAGTCTGCGCGGCATCATTTCTGCCGGCTTACGCGGCGGCGCTGTACTGGAAACGCGCCACCCGCGCCGGGGTATGGGCAAGTATCATAACCGGAACGGCAACAAGCCTGTTCGGACTGACATTCCTGCACCGCAGTGAATCAGCTGCACTGGGTATAGCACAGAAACTTTTCGGAAAAAGCGAACTTATAAGCCTTTACCCGATGCCGTTTGTTGACACTCTCTGCTACGCCTTGCCGCTTTCGCTGCTGGCGCTGGTAATCGTGAGCATTCTGACCCGTCCGTTAAACAAAGAACATATTGACAGTTGTTTTGATAAATAAGGAGTTTAATTATGGCTGTAAAACAGTTGCTCAGCGGTAATGAAGCTATCGCTCTGGCGGCATTTGATGCCAAAGTGGCTTTCGGTGCCGGTTATCCGGGGACCCCGTCTTCGGAGATCCTCGATGAATTTGCAAAACTCGGCGGTAAAGCCCAATGGTCACCCAACGAAAAAACGGCATTGGAAAATGCCATCGGCGGCGCCTTCGGTCAGGTCCGTACTCTGGCGACGATGAAACACGTTGGTTTGAACGTGGCTGCCGACCCGCTTTTCACCATTGCCTATTCGGGCACCCCCGGCGGGCTGGTAATCATCACCGCCGATGACCCCGGTATGGCATCCAGCCAGAACGAACAGGACAACCGCCGCTATGCCATTGCCGCTGGAGTCCCGATGTTTGAACCGGCGGATTCGCAGGAAGCGTACGATTTTCTCTTCAAAGCATTTGAACTTTCTGAAAAATTCCACCAGCCGGTGCTGTACCGCCTGACCACCCGTGTCTGCCACAGCAAAAGTCTGGTGGCGCGGCGCGAAGAAGCTCTCCAGGTTGCTCCGGCTGGCTACACCAAAGATGTCAAAAGCAATGTTATGATCCCGGCATACGCCCGGATCGCGCACAAGAATCTGCGTAAAAAACTTGCCGATATTGCCGCATTGAGCGACAGTTCCGACGAATATACCAGAGAGTTGACCAACGGCAATGAACTGGGCATCATCACTTCCGGCATCAGCTATCACCACTGCCGCGAAGCCGCGCCGGAAGCCTCGGTGCTGAAACTTACTCTGACCTACCCGCTGCCGGAAGCAAAAATCAAAGCATTTGCCAACAGATTCAAGCGCTGCATAGTTGTTGAAGAAGGCGATCCTATTCTCTTTGAAAGCTGCAAAGCTATGGGCTTGAATGTGGAAGGCAAAGCAGAGATGTACCGCTTCGGCGAACTCAATGTCGAACGCGTGCGCCGCATTCTTGCCAATGATCTTTCTGCGGAACCGGTTCCTGCTCCCGGCAAACCGCCGCAGCTCTGCGTGGGCTGCCCCCACCGCAAGAGTTACGAAGCGCTCAAAGCGCTCAACTGCATTGTCACCGGCGATATCGGATGCTACACGCTGGGTGTGCTGCCGCCGTTTGAAGCGGTCGATACCTGCGTATGTATGGGCGCCAGTGTAACCACCGGTCTGGGGCTGCGCCGCGTATTGCCGGAAGCTGATGCACGCCGCGTAGTCAGCGTGCTGGGTGACAGCACCTTCTGGCACACCGGTATCAACGGCATTGTTGATATGGTTTACAACAAGCCCGCCACCGGCCACGTGGTAATGGTACTGGACAACAGCATCACTGCTATGACCGGTTTGCAGGAACACCCCGGCACCGGCAGAAAACTTGACCATACGCCGGCGGAAAAACGGCTGGTCATTGAAGATACAGTCCGCGCTATGGGCGTGGATAATGTCGATATCATCGACCCGCTGACCGAACAGGATAAACTGCGCGAAGTACTTGCTATGCGCCTAGCCAGCAATGATACAACTGTTATCATTGCCCGACGCCCCTGTATTCTGGGTGCCGTCAAAGCCAAAAGTTATGAAGAAAACGCCAAAGGAGCCAACTGATTATGAGCAAGACAGTCAATATTACCGTAGCCGGTCTGGGCGGTCAGGGCGTGCTGAAAGCCTCTGACATCGTTGCCGAAGCAGTTTTTGCCGCCGGATTCGATGTTAAAAAGAGCGAAGTCCACGGTATGAGCCAGCGCGGCGGATCGGTTTCCAGCGAAGTGCGTTTCGGCTCCGATGTGGCAAGCCCGATGATCCCCGCCGGCGAAAGCGATTTCCTGCTGGTGCTGGAAGATACCCAGATTGATGTAAACAAGCCCAAACTCAAGGCGGAAGGCACATTGATCACTCTGGCGGATATCGACAGCAGCAAGCTGGAAAACCCCAAAACCGTCAATATTGCAATGCTGGGTGTTTTGAGTGCAAGCCTGCCGCAGATCCCGGAAAATTGCTGGATCGACGCATTGAAAAAATTCCTGCCCGAAAAGCACCACGAAGTCAATCTGAAAGCATTTGCGCTGGGCCGCAGCAAGTAAGATTGCATTGATATCAGAAACTGTGCAGAAACCACGGGCAACATAAGTCCGGTCAATCAAAAACCGTATATATATTATGTTCGGCGGTTTCGCACAGCTTATGCAATGTGCGCTTGAATCTCCGGCTGTAAACCTCCGGAGATTCATTTTTGCGCAAAATGGCAATGGAGCCACCCGGCAAATCCTTTACAGACATATACGGCACATCGCTTTTGAAATTGCACTTCAGATTCTGCATAGCAGCGTAGAACACAACCGGTACCGGATCGGCATTGAAACTTATAAAGATATTTTTTCCGGAATGATTTTTCTTCAGATACGCTGCTGTATCGCTTATTTTATACTTGGGGAACATATACCACGGATGGAAAAAATCATCTTCATAACGCGATAACTGCGCTTTTTCCGCCGCCAGATACCCGCCGAAGATCAGCAGAAGCTGCGAAGCGGCAATGGTAAAGAAAAATATTATTCTATGCGTTGAACGCCAATTCACTGCTGTCAATTTACCAATGCCGTCGATCACCGCCATTGCCAGCACCGGAAGCAGAGTAACAAACACTCTGGGGAACGGTGCACGATGCAGTATATATATGGCAAATGCCGGCAGCAGCCATATTGCATAGCGGAATAAATAAACTCTGTTTTTGCGCTCTCTGCCCAACAGAGCAAAAAAGAGCAGCAGCCCGAAACTTGACACATACATCCCCAGCGTTATCAGCCACGCTCCATTGCGGCTGCTGAAGCCCTCGCCCAGAAAAAATGTTGCCAGAAATTGCGGCGCGATCGGCGCATAAAAGAGTATCAGCGCCAACGGCAGAACCGCCGCCGCAAAATAAAAGCGCTTATCACGGTAAAAATCCCCCCCGATCCACGGCAATGCATACAACATCGCCGCTGCCAGCGCCAGCAGATTGGTCGGCGTGGTGCCGACCGCCAGCAATGCTGCAAGAATGTATATCCACCACCCGGCACGAGCTTTTCCGCAGAAAATATTGTATAACCCCGCCAATGCCATTGCAATAAACAGCCATCCGGCAGCGTAGCCGCGCAGTGCCGTGGCATAATTCATAAATACCGGCGAAACGGTCATTGCCGTAAGTACCAGCGCCGCCGGATAAAAGTTCCGCGAATCGATTCTGCCGCGCAGATAAAGGATTATGCCCAATGCTCCCATAGCGCAGAGCATCGACAAAAGCCGCCAATACGCCGTCGGATCAATAAATCCGCAATAGAGCCAATCCCAGATCTTGAGCATCATTGAATAAACAATATGGTTGTTGGGGATGGTATAAGTAAAATATATCTTGCTCAAATCCAGCGGCAGCACAAAATTCAGCAGTGTCAGTGCTTCATCAAACCACAATTCGCGCCGCCACACTGTCAGCGAGGTCAGCAGTGCCGATAAAAACGGCAGCAATACCAGATATTTTCTGTTCATCATTTATTTCCCTTTTTTCTGCCCAGAGTTGAAACTATTTCATTTGCCAGATTTTCACCGATACCCGGCACCCGTGCCATAATGGTTTCGGCATCGGCTTTGCGAAGAGCGCGTACCGAACCGAAGGCCTTCAGCAGCGCAAGTTTGCGCTTTTCGCCCACGCCGGGGAGATCATCCAGCAGAGATTCGGTCAAACGCTTCTGCCGCAGATCGCGGTGATAACTTATGGCAAAGCGGTGTGCTTCATCGCGGATCGCCTGTAATACGCGCAAACCGGGGTTGTGCCGGTCAAGCACCAGCGGTTCGGTGCGGCCGGGTATGTAGATTTCCTCATTGCGCTCGGCAAGTCCGATCACCGGCAGCACGGGGCAATCAAGTTCCGTAAGCGTACGCAATGCTGCATTGAGCTGTCCGATACCGCCATCGACCACCAGCAAATCAGGCAGCGGACGGTTTTCTTCCAGCAGGCGTTTGAAGTGTCTGCCCACAGCCTCGGACATCATTGCAAAGTCGTTGGCGCCCTCCACGGTTTTGATCCGGAACCGGCGGTATTCATCGCGCGCGGGCTTGCCGTCCACAAAAACGGTCATACTTGCCACCGCCAGCTGCCCGAGCAGATTGGATATATCAAAACACTTCATCGTAGTAAGTTTCATCGGCAGTTTCAATGCTTTCTGCAAAGCCTCCATTGCCTCCGGGCCGCTGCGGCTGGGTATGTATGCGTGTTCAAAACTGCGGTTGTGCTGACCGAAAACCGTTTCCAGATTGTTCAATACATCGCGCCAGCGCCCGGCGCGTTCGTAATCAAGTTTCTGCGCGGCGGCGGTCATTTTTTCTTTGATTTCAGCAGTCACACTCTCCAGTTTTCCGTTAAGCACTTCGAGCATCGAATCGACCTGCTTGCGGTAATCGCTCTGCGAAATTGCTCCGGTACAGGGCGAACTGCAGTCTTTGACTATGCGTTTAAGGCAGCGTTTGCGGGTCTCTTCATCGGGGTGATTGGTGCGGCAGGCGCGCAGACCGAAGTGAGCCAGCAGAAATTCGAGCGTACTCTTCAGTGCGGTACCGTGCGGGAATGGCCCGAAATAGGTCGCATTATCATCCTTTTTGACTCGCGCCAGCGTCAGAGTCGGGAACGGGTCATCAAGTTTTATTTTCAAAAGCAGATAGCGCTTGTCATCGCGCATAAGTATGTTATAATAAGGCGCATAACTTTTGATCAGCCGCGATTCCAGTATCAGCGCTTCATCTTCGCTTTTCACCTGAAAAAACTCCCAGGTGTGTATGCTGTGGATCAGCTGCCGCAATTTTACATCGGCCTGATGCACCCGTGACGGCTGAAAATATGAACTCATACGCCGCCGCAGATTTTTGGCTTTCCCCACATAAATGACTGTACCGAAATTATCGCGGTAAACATACACGCCGGGATGCGGCGGCACCTTGGACGGTAAAAAATTTTCTTTGAGTTCGATCATTGAGCTTCAGCGCAGTTTCCAGACTTTAAGCGCCATACGCATATATATACCGGTAAAGATTCCGGCAAAAGCAATAAAAAACCTGTACCACCCCGGATAGACAATCAGCGCCCGGTTGCGTTCCGCAGAATTTACCACCCGGCGCGCAAATTTTGCCGGATCAACATTGTTGCCGGGCGTTTCCGGACACTCGCGCATTCTGACCGCGCGGCTGGAAAACCCCGTGGAGATTCTGCCCGGGCAGACTGTCAATACCCGCACATTCTGCAAGGATGCCTCGGCACGGAGAGTTTGCGAAAAACTCTTCAACGCCGCCTTGACCGCACTGTATGCCCCCATACAGGGTACCGGCGCCAGTGCCGCCACGCTGGATATATTGACAACCGCACCTCGCGTTTCAGATAATTTACCCAACAGCAGCTGTGCCAGGCGCACCGGAGCGAAAAAATCCACCTCAAACATTCTCCGCAATTCAGTTGCCGGCAACTCCTCCCAGGTGGCGTAACCGCCGAACCCGGCATTATTTACCAGCATATCCAGGCGGCCGGTGCGTTTGGCAAGTTCCGCAGGAACCTGTTCCACGGCAGTTGGATCATTGAGATCGCAGACTATAAAATCGGCATCATCGACCTCTCCGGCTTTGCGCCGCCCCAGACCTATAACGCGATAATTGCGCTTGAGCAATTCAGAAGCAATGGCGGCTCCAAGTCCGCTGGAGCTGCCGGTAACCAGAGCAACTTTGCGCCCGTCACAAGTCATATTGACAGTTCCGCAGTTGCGTCGTGCAGACCTTTGATCGCCGCTTCCATACCATCGGGAGCGCGGAATACGGAGGTACCCGCCACCATCATATTGGCACCGGCGCGTACGGCTTCGTAAACAGTTTTGCGGTCAATGCCGCCATCGATTTCCAGATGGATATTTCTGCCTGATTCGCGGATCATCTGACGGCATTCTGCAACTTTGGGCATCATATCCGCCATAAAGCTCTGGCCGCCGAAACCCGGTTCCACGCTCATAACCAGAATCATATCCAGATCTTTGATGTAAGGAGCCAGCGCGCTGGCGGGAGTCTTGGGCTTGACCGACATACCCACGGTACAGCCGGCTTCTTTGATCGCCTTGATAACTGCGGCGGGGTCGTCGTCGCTTTCCACGTGGAAGGTTATATGGTCGGCACCGGCTTTGGCAAACACCGGAGTGTAAAACAGGGGGTGCGAGATCATCAAATGGGTATCAAAACAGAGACTGGTGGCCTTACGCAGAGAACTCAACAGCGGCGGTCCCATTGTCAGATTGGGTACAAAGTGCCCATCCATAACATCCAGATGCAGCAGATCAGCACCGGCGGCGGCGCACTTTGCCACATCGGCATCAAGTGTACCGAAATCAGCCGCCAGAATCGATGGCGAAACGGTAACTTTGTCATAAGCAAGATTTCTGATATCGTATTTCATATTTCCCTCCTATAAAGTTATTTGTCAAATTTCAATTTATCCAGAGCATCCCACGGGGATGGTTCGTCACCGCTGCTGTTTTCTTCAAAGCCTTCCGACTCCACTTCACAGGCGCAGATGGTTTCGTTAAGGTTGCATCCGCAAACCGGACAGAGTCCGGCACAATCTTCGCTGCAAAGCAGATTTGCCGGCAGATTTATCAGCAGTTCGGCACGGATATCTTCAGTTATATCTACCACATCAACATTGCTTTCAAACTCCACAAACAACTGCATATCGCCGGTGGAAAGTTCTATTTCAGCAGGGGCAAGGCATCTGCCGCACGCGCCGGAAAGCGTGGTGGAGGCTGTTCCGGTGATCAAAGCGCCGTCAGAAACTTTGTGCACTGTCAGTTTATAAGTTACCGGTTTTTCGGCAATAAAAACCAGATCATCTTCCATTTCCAGAAGAGTTGCCGGCTCGCTGCCTTCCAGCGGAATATCCTGCTTTTCAAGTAAAGCTGCAGAAAAAGTGATCATTGATTTTTCTCCTTGAGTTTAGCGGCAATGCGCCGTGCCACTGCTTCGGGCACATACTTGGTATAATCTGCCCCCAGATTGGCAACCTCTTTAACCAGACGCGAACTGACAAAAGAGTTATTGGCGGTCGGCATCATAAAAATAGTTTCACAATCATCGCGCAAACTGCGGTTCATCAGCGCCATCTGCAGCTCATATTCAAAGTCGGAAAAAGCCCGCAAACCGCGCAAAAGAGCCGTAGCCTGATATTTTTCCACAGCATTGACCAACAGTCCGCAAACCGGGACTGCGCGTACATTGCTGTATGGCGTACAGACTTCTTCGATCATTTCCACGCGTTCTTCAATAGAAAACATCGGGTGTTTTTCGCTGTTGATAGCCACTGCCACGATCACCCGGTCAAAGAGTTTGCTGGCGCGGACGATCAGGTCAAGATGTCCGTTGGTCAGCGGGTCAAAGCTCCCGGGATAAAGTACATTACGCATTATTATAAACCTCTCCTGCCGGATGCCTGACGGCATTTACCGGATCAAAACTGTTTTTTTACCGGAAAATCATTCCGGAAATTTGCAAAAAATAAGTAAACATAATATATTTCAGTTCAGGCATTATTGCAAATTTTGGAGTAGTTAATCTTGAACAGTGCTGAAATTTTTTCGCGGCGCGCCGGAATGACCCTGCCGGGGGTTGCTGCAAGTTGTGATAAATCCATTGCTCTGGCAATCGGTGTTTTTGACGGTGTGCATCTGGGGCACCGCAAACTTCTGAACGCGGTTGCCCAAGCTGCCGGACGGCTTGATGCTGTGCCGGTTGCGCTCACTTTTGACCCGCATCCCCGGGCGGTGCTTTTTCCCTCGGCGCCGCCGGTATTGCTGACAGATCTGGCAGAACGGGTGCGTTTGCTCAATTCCTGCAATATGCAGATGACTGCGGTGGTGGATTTTACCAGCAAATTTGCCGCGGTCGATCCGGTAGATTTTCTTGATCTGCTGTTGAAACAACTGCCTCGCCTTGCTGTGGTCGGCGTAGGCAGCAGCTGGCGCTTCGGCAAAAACGGTTCCGGCAATGTTGAACTGCTGCGGAAGTATGCCGCCGGACATAATATTGAACTTATTGCTGTGCCGGAACTTGAACTTGACGGCGATGTGGTTTCAGCCAGCCGGATCCGGCGGCTGATTGCCGGCGGCAATCTGGATGAAGCAGAAAAACTGCTGGGCTACCGCTATTGTTTGTGCGGCACGGTCAGCAACGGGTACGGCATTGCCGGCAGCAATCTCAACTGCCCGACCGCCAACATAGAGACTGCCGCCGGAGTTCTGCCGCCGGACGGGGTCTATTCGGGGATCGTTACAGTTGAAGGCAAACGGTTCGGTGCAGCGGTGAATATCGGCGTGGCGCCTACCTACAACCGGAGTGCCGACTTGCGGCGCCGGATCGAAGCGCATCTGCTGGATTTTTCCGGCAACCTGTACGGGAAAAATGTACGGCTGGAACTGGGCGGATATCTGCGCAGTGAACAGTGTTTTGCAAATGAAGAGGCGCTGAAAAAACAGATTTTTGCGGATGTGGAAAAAATCCGCAGTTGGATAAACGGTAAATTGTGATCTTTTAAGGAGTTACACTATTTATGGAACAGGATTTCTATTCAGCGGCGGCACTTGCCGCGGCGTTGAATGTACCGCGTACAACCATCAACGACTGGCTGACGCGTTACGAAAATTATATTGATGTACAGCAGAACGGCAAACGCAAAGTCTATTCAGCACGCAGTCTGAAAGTCCTTGAAGAAATTGCCTCTATGCGCGATGCCGGCAAGTCCGGAGCCGAAATTGAAAATTTCCTTGCCGGCAAACACGGTATAACCCCGGAAGTTGCGCCGGAAAAACCCGCCGCCGCGCCCCGGAGCAAGAGCAAAACTCCGGCACCTGAAGCCGCTGCTGAAAATACATCCGCACCGGCAGAAGAGAGTTCCGACCAACTCCCGGCAGTAAAAGAAATTGAACGCAGTGCTATGGAACTGACCAGTTTTATTGCCGATTTGCGCCGGCAGCAGCAAATTTCCGCCCGCCGTTCCCGTACGGCATTGTTCCTTCTGCTGGCGATCATCATTATTCTGCTGGGCGCCGGTGCGGTTCTGCTGCAGGCAGTGCGTATGCAGTTTGCCGAGCGGCAGTACGAGGCAATGAAAATGCGCGAAAATATGGAAAAACTCACCGATACATTCAATGCTGAATTGAAAAATATGGAAAAAGTGCGACGCACCGAACAGGCCGCCGCCGCAGCCAGTGTAAAAGCACTTAAAGATGAACTTTTTGCTTTGCAGAAAGCCCGTGCCGCCGAGGTTGCCCGTCTGGAAAAACAGTTGGCAAATGACCGCGCCGCCTGGCAGAAACTGCAGGCAAAACGCGAAAAAGATCTGCAGGCGAAAAGTGCCGCTGAACGCAAACTCCTGTTGGAAAAAATGGAACAGGATGCCGCTGCATCCAAAGTGCAGCTGGATGCACTCAAAAGCGAACTGGTTTCTGCCGGAAAAAGTCTGGCGGAGCTTTCGATTCAGCTTGAAAAATTGAACAGCAAACCTGCTCCTGCTCCGGCTCCGGTGACGGTGCCGGCAGCTGAAAAACCCGTCGGAACTCCGGAAGCTGCCCCCGCTCCGGCGGAGAAAATCCAATGATAATACTGGGATTGGACCCGGCGATCCGTACCACCGGCTACGGTGTAGTGGAAATGCTTCCGGGGAAAAAGGCCCGTATTCTGGATTGCGGAGTAATCAAAAACACCCAGCAGATGCCGCACAGCGAATGTGTCCGGCGCCTTGCCGGCGGCGTGCGCGAACTGGTGAAAACTTTCCACCCCGACTGCGCCAGTCTGGAAAGTCCGTTTGTTGGCAATAATGCCCAGACCGCCATCATTCTGGGTATGGCGCGGGGCGCTATCCTTACTGCGCTGGCGGAATCCGGCATAGCTGCTTACGCCTATACTCCCGGAGTGGCAAAACGCGCCGCCACCGGCTTGTGCCAGGCGCGCAAGGAACAGGTGGCGCTCTTAATGGCCAATGAGTTCGGCATATCCGTTGCCGACATCCCCAACGATGCCACGGATGCTCTGGCTCTGGCAATCTGCCACGGTCAGAAAGCGTTGCAGAGCAGCACTGTTATCAACCTGACCGGCAAACCGCTGTAAAAATTTTTCAGCGGTCGGTTCTGCGGCTGCGCGCCAGCAGATTCCTGCAGTCTCTATTCCAGACGCCGTTGATGACATAACCGATATCTGCCTGCGAAACTTTCCGGTTATGCAACAGATAGTTAAGGATATTGTATTGTACTCTGCTGTTTTCCTGCGGTCTGAATGTATTACTCAATCTTGTCAGCAGTCTTCTCGGGGTACTGCCGTCACCGCCATACCTGTCGATTGTTTTGAGCATAGCAATTGCCGTTGAGTCATCTTTGGTGTACTTTGCCATCTGTATAATAAAAGCAGAAAGCGGCATATTGGAAATATTATTAAACCCCGGCACCATTGCTTTTTTATCAATATTGCTGTTGCACAATTCAGCAAACAGTTCCGGATTGTTTTTGGAAACAGCGATCTGTAGCGGATTGGATATAACCCGGAAACGGCGCAACTCTTCAAAAGCAGCCGGGTCAGCACCGTTTTTCCGCAACAGTTTTACCAGTTTGACATCGTTGATAATACAGGCATTCTGCAATGCATTGAGTCCATTCTCCCACACCTGATTTATATCTGCACCCTGACTGATGTATTCTTCAACAGCGGCATAATCTTTTCTGCGCATAGCTTCGCAGAATTCATATTGGCGGCGTACCTGACTGCTTTCTTCAGTATTAAAATAATATTTTTTCAGCAGATTGACTACCGATTTACTGCCGTGTTTCAGCGCTGTCCGCCACGGAGTCGCCCCCATAACAGTCTCATAACCGTAATTATACCCGCTTAAAATCAATTCATTTGCCACATCAGCACTATCAATTTCTGTGGCGATCATCATCAGATTGCCACTGCCATAATAATGTATCCCGGGATTCAGCAGCATATATTTTTTGAAATCACTGCTGTCGTAATAGTTACCAACAATCAATTTATTGTCAGCATTGAGCAATTTCCGGGCAAACACTCTGCCGGCGGAACTATCCGATGCAATATCCTGCCCCAGACAATAACGCTCTATGGAGTTGGGGCGTTTGGCTGAATCGGGATCCGGATTCCTTGAAAGCAGAATCTTTTTGAACTCTTCGCGGCTCTCCATAAAGCCGTTGCCCAGAGCAATCGCCAGCAAACTGAGCTGCTGCATTTCGCCTTTGTAGTTTTTGATCGACACTGTACAGTTGGGGTCAACTGCCGGATTGCGGAGCAGTTGCAGGATCTCTTTGCGCTGCTGTACCAGATGATCTCTACGACTGTCGTGATGCAAAGCGCCTTGACCTGTAAGACAGTAACTCTGCAGTTTTTTCTGGAAATTCCTTGTAGCAGTCGCCGAATAGCGGGCATTCTTGCGCGCAATTTCCATATTAATGAGCTTGTTGAGTTCTATGATCTGTTTCTGCACATAGTCGATTTGAGCTTTACGCAATTCGGTAACAGGCAGCTTCTGCAATCTTGCCAGACGCAGTCTGCACTCCTGCAAACGCCGTTTTGCAGTACGGACGCCGGGAGCAAATACCACTTCGGCTTCTTTCTGGTATTCACTTAAGCTTGTTTTGCAGAAATCAGTTATTTTTTCCGGCGTAATGCCGTATTCCAGAAAACTTACTTCGCGGTTGATCCCCAGCAGAGCCACTGCCGGCAGGGTATTGTTATCGCCGAAAATCCGTTTGCGCGCCAATTGCAGAAATTCATCCTGCGTATTACTGCAGTCTATGTGCATAACCAGCGGCTTTTCTCCGGAACCGGCAAGCGCATCTCTGGCAGCGTTCTGCAAAGCGTCGATTTCCTGCTGATCTTTGCCCGCAAAAACCCATACCGGCTTATTCTTATAATTGTTCTGCGGGGAAAATACCTGCCTATAAACCAATATATTTACCCAATCTGCCGGAGCATTGCCGCTGGCGGAAGAATATGTTGACTGGCGTTTAACATAATCCCCGTATGTATTTGAGGTATCCCCGGAGTCAATGACCTGCTGATTGATCAGGGACAATCTTTCTGAAATCGCATAAGGTCTGGTCGAGTTCCAGTGCAGTGCCGCCGTCCGGGTCCAATCCGGCGACACAGCGAACATCATCGGCACATATTTAAAACCTCTCCCGGTAACTCTGGAGCTCATAGCCTCTTCCGGGGATCTGTATTTTTGAGGAACCTCCGGCAGATCCAGTTTTTCTTTCCACGTCAACTGCGGCAGCTCATCTCTGCTGACAAATACTCTTACCGGAACATATCTTGACAACTCTTTCCGACAGAGTACCGCACCGGCAGAATTACTGTTCAGATGCCTCTGCATAGGATCAAAAAAGTACGGTTTTTCCTCTTCTACACTTACAAAAATCAACAGCCATTTGTTTTCCCGTTTTGCTTTTTCGCGCGCCGCCTGATAATCGGTCATCCACACTCCGTCATACTGTGCGGGATCTGTTTTTGCTGCCGGTGCAGCTGCGGAATCAGTAGCGGCAGCACTCAACCGTTCACTGCTGAAAAGTACCGGTTCGTGGACAATTTTATCCGGCACGGTAAAGTCGATAGGGGATTTATAAAATCTGATCCGGTCGATTTTAATACGCAGATTTCCTTCACTCCGGAACACCTTCATTTCCCCAATCCCAAATGAATGTTGGGGAAAAACATAACAACCGAGCAACCGGTCTCCAGAAAGAATCGTAAATTTACGCATCTTGCGGTCGAGTGATAAAGTCAGATTCATCCACTTATCCGGCTCCAGCGTTAAATCAGTGCGAACGTAATTCTTGCCTTCGGTAATAAGCAGGCGTTTATTGAATGCGTACACCCCAAAATCACTCAAGTTAAATAACAACCCGTCATTGATGCTGTTGATTTGAAAATCTACTGAAACAGCCCAATGTGAGTATAAACGCATATCGGGCGCTTTCAGGTGTTTGCTCAAAGTATTATGAACATTGCCTTTGCCTGCAGCATTACGGTCATATTCCAATATGCCGTCTTTTATCTGCCATACAACCGTTGTATTATCTTCCGGCGATATAAACTGCTCCGGCTTGTCATATTCCAGAACCGTGCCTGAAGGTCTTTTGACTTTTACAAGCGGAAAGCGCGCCTGCTGTTGTACATATCTGCTCCCGACAGTGACAGTCGGATAAGTAACCATTGATTGTTTATTCTGCGTGGGATCAAAAGGCTTGGGCTTTTTGGCTTCTTCAACAGCTCTTTTTTTGGCATCCATTGCTTCGCGCTGCTCATAAATGTGATTCAGTGCATACAGAGCGACAAATATGGAAACTACAGCAACAAAAAGTTTCACTGTCCGGGCAAACAACTTTGCAACTGTACGCTCTTCTTTGGGCGGGATAATGAAATTTTTAAGCGGCTGCCACATTTTATACAGCAGTTTCTGCATAAAATTGCCGTTGAAATTATCTTTTGCGCCGTAAACCATCGCCAGCAATGCATCCGGATTGGCAGGCCGTTCATCGGGGTTTTTCATCATCATTCTGCCGATCAGATTCAGCATCTTTTTAGAGAGATCCGGGCGCAGATCTTTCAGCGGCTCCGGCTCTTTATCCAGCACTTGCAGGATCGTTTCCACCGGCGTGGAACCTTCAAATGGCAGTTTGCCGCTGGCAAGGTGGTACAAAGTCGCTCCCAGACAGTAGATATCCGACCTGATGTCTGCACTGTGCGCACTGCGGCACTGTTCCGGCGAAGCATAACTGGGCGTACCGATGCTCGCCTGTTCCATAGTCAAGGTCATTTCGCCTTCCTGCTTATTGCCGGAAAATTTGGCGATCCCCAGGTCCATAAGTTTAAGCACACCGTCATTGTCAAGCATAATATTGGAAGGCTTGATATCGCGGTGGACGATCTGTGCATCGTACAATGCCTGCAGAGCGTTGGTCATTGATACAAGGATACTTTTCAACTCTTCTTCTGAAAGAGTTTTTTCTTTCATCAGCTGCAGCAGCGTTTTGCCCTCCACATACTCCATAGCAATAAAGAGTGTGCCGCTTTTGAAGTCGTTGCCCACATCAAAAACTTTTACGATATTGGGGTGGGTTATGGAGTTGGTCAGTTTGGCTTCGCGCAAAAAGCGTTTGACAAATACCGCATCATCGCTGGCAACATTGCTGCGCATAAGTTTGAGCGCGCAGAGTTTGTTCAAAAGCAGATGTTCTGCCAGATAGACTTCCGCCATACCGCCCTTGCCCAGCAACCGGACGATCCGGAATTTATCAAAAAGTTCGCCGTCCTGCAAAAGGCGCTTGTAGAGTTTGTGCTGATCTGCGGCGTGACCGGTAAAGGTCGATTCCACATTGGTTTCCGAAAAAAGTGTCTGCGGATCAAGTTTGACCCCGCATTTGGGGCAGGAATTGTCCGGATCGTAAAGTATATCCAGCGGAATACGCAGTTTGGTGCGGCAGCTGTGACAGATAACCAGTGCTGAATATTCATCTTTCGGGCTTGTTTTACCGCAGCCGGGACAACTTATAGAATCCGGCAATTCATTTTCATATTCGAAATTAAACCGGTGATGACACTCCGGACAATCCAATATTTTTGAAGACATTTTACCCCCCTCTGACTTTTCCGCCGGAAACGCGCAACATTATAAACAGCAGCACATTGTAAATATACAGCCGTTAAGTTTTTTTTCAAAGATTTTTCCGGAAGAAAATCAGAATTTGATCTTTAAACAGCTTATTTTTACACCCGTTTTTTACTTGAGCAAAATTTTCTGCAAAGTCGGCAATACTCCCTGATACATCCGGTAAAAACCGAGGTCATTGGGGTGCGTTCCGTCCACGGTACACTCATAGCGGTCAACATCGCCGAAAAACTTGCTTCCATCCAGAAAATAGACGTTTTTATCGCCTTTTGCCACTGCATTTTCGTAGGTTTTGCGGATGATATTGCGCCGCTTGACGGTAGAGTTAGAAGTGGGTGAATTGATCTTGGAAAGTATGACTATCGGCAGATCCGGGTGCTTGGCGCGGATGATCTGGAAGAACTTTTCGTGCGTTTTTGCCAGATGCTCCGGTGTGGGCGCGTTATAGTCGTAATCATAAACAAATGCCGCCAGATCAAGTTCTGCGATCGCTTCCGCCATAGCCGGTTCCCCTTTGGCGCTGCCGGAAAAACCCAGACTGATCAGTTCGGCATCCAGCGCACGGCAGAGCAGCGCAGAATACATCATACCCGGACGGGAGGCGCATCCGCCCTGTGTAATACTTGAGCCGTAGAAAAGGATCGGTTTTTTGATCTTGTGCGGCGTGGGGGCTTCGAGCTTGCTACCTTCCACAACGCCCACTTCAACGCGCTTTACGCCGCCGTAAAGCGGAAAATTGATCTGCCAGTCGCACATACCTTTGCCGGGGTTGTAACCGATAATGATCTTGAATTCCTTCTGTGCTTCGCCGGGAAGAAATGAACGCTGATACTCCATATTGCCGCTGGCGGCGCGGTAATAAGAATCAAATCCGGCGCTGCCGACGCGGGTCATATGCGCCATAGTGCTGTTGTAAGCCAGTTCGCCGCGCAGCATAATAACCGGAGAATCGCTGCGAAACCGCAAAGCTACCCCGCTGGTATGGTGCCGCAGACGCTGATAAATACTACGGTTGGTCTGCGCTTGAGTCAAGCGTGCCGGGATCCGGATATATGCGCCTTTATTTTCTTTGAGCCACGGCAGACCTTCCAGTGACAGCGGAGCGCTCTGCGCATCTGTATAAGCTACATTGACTTTGCCGATGCCCTTGACATCATAATTTTTTTCCACCTCCGGCAGCTGCACAGCGTTTTTGGCTTCTGTTCCGGCGGTTGCCGCTGCGGAAATCACAGCGGCGGTCAGGAATGTACCGAAAAAAATCTTTTTGAAAATACAGGGGGAATTCATAAATCTGCTCCTTGTGTTTTATATTGCACTTGTTTCATATTTTCATTCAATATACACATAATAGTCTTACAGTCAAATTTTTTTTGACGGATTATTTAAAATTGATCGCGTTTTTTTGATTCGCGCCATTCCCCGGGTGTGGTCTTGAACTCTTTCTTGAATACTCTCGAAAGATATGCCCCGCAGGAAAAACCGCTTCTACGGGCAATCTTTTCCAGCGGAAACGAAGAATTTTCCAACAGCATACAGGCAGTTTTCAACCGGTATCCGCGCAAAATGGCAGCAAAATTTCTGCCGAATTCGCGTTTGATCTTTTCCGAAGCACGCGCCGGAGTTATCCCCAGCAGTTCTGCAGCATCGTCCAAACTGATATTCTGCCGGTGCCGGGTGCGGAAAAACTCCAGCAATATATCCCGCGCCGTACCGGGAAACGGCGGCTGCTCCATACTGTACTGCCCGATATATCCGGCAATGAGTTCACCGAAAGCAATAAAACTTTCCAGATCATCCGGCAAATCCGGCAGTATCCGAGCCGCGGCAATATTGCCCGGTTCCAGCAGAACCCCCTCCTTTTCCGGCGGCAATGAACTGAAAACCCCGGCAAATACCGCCCCCGCAACGGAATTTTCGAGCATAACCGGAAAAACCGCCTCCACCGCACCGGCAGCGCACTGCTTGAAAAAACTTTTTCTGACCCGCAAAAGATGCTGCTGCAATGTAATTATATCAAAGCACTTGCACTGTATGTGCCCGTGCGTGGCACTCCTCTTGACTTCATTACAGAACCGGTTCAGGTGCATCGGAGGCAGAAAAGTGTGATCAAGCATTCCACTGTAATCGTGCAGACATAAACTGCAGTGAAACTTTTTTTCAAAAACCTTTATTGCATTCTCCAGGATCATCCGGTCAGCCATCTGTTCTTCCCTCGCTGAAATAACACTGTATATGAATAATTTACATCAAAACAGCAAAAAAGTCTATTGCAAACAGCCAAAAAATGAGTAAATTAATATAGCAGAGCAATTTTTCTGTTATCAAATCTGGAGATGTACAACTATGAGCAAAGAAAAATCTGTACGCGGAGTGCCTTACGGCTCCGGCGATCTGCCGGTGTTCGGCACAGCTGATGTTGTTATTGCCGGTGCCGGTCCCGGCGGACTGGGCGCCGCGCTTGCTGCCGCCTGGAGCGGAGCCAGTGTGCTGGTCATTGAAGAATACGGCATCCCCGGCGGTATGGCATCTGTTGGTGAAGTCAATCCGTTTATGTACAGCCACGTCAACGGCGAATCGCTGGATTTTCCGGTATATGGCCAATGGATAGAAGCTATGCAGCGTTATCTGCCCGACTGTATTGCCGACAACATAACCCAAGCCGATGTCTCCCGGCGCTCGATCAACAAGGAAGCCGCCGCGCTGGCGGCGGAAGATATGCTGCTGGCTGCAGGCGTAAAGATTCTTTATCACCACAGTGCTGTGGGCGTGGAAACTGATGATGATGGTATGATCAAAAGCATTATCTGCCACACCCGCGGCGGCTTCGGAAAAGTTTGCGGCAAATGCTATGTTGACTGCACTGGCGACGCGAATCTGGCAGCGATGGCAGGCGTACCGTTTGAACAGGGCGATGAACGCGGCGGCTGTCAGCCGATGACGCTCTGTTTCAAGGTTTCGCACGTGAATATACCTTTTATTATCGATGAAGCCGGCGGTAAATACTGCGATCCGGAGTGGAAAAAAAGACTCAATGCCTCATACGTTGCCGCGCAGGCATCCGGCAGAATAAGCAGTCCGCGACACAATGTACTGATGATGCCGTTTCTCATTGCAGATGACAATGTTATACACTTCAACACGACCCGCGTGATCGGCTATGATGCCACTTGCGGTGCGGAACTTTCCGCTGCTGAAATAGAGGGCAGAAAGCAGTTGCGTGAACTGCTGGAATGGCTCCGGACGGATATACCTGAATTTGCCGATGCACGCCTTATGTCGATGGCAGTTCAGATCGGTATCCGCGAAAGCCGCCGTATCTGCGGACTTTATAAACTTGTGGTGGATGATTTTGAAAAGTGCAGCCGCTTCCCCGATGCCATTGCCCGCTGTTCGTACTATATCGATCAGCATTCCCCCTGGGGCGCCGGGACCCATATCGTTCGCCTTGACCCCGGCGAATTTTACGAAATACCTTACCGCAGTATCGTGCCGGTAAACAAAATCAATCTGACTGTGGGCGGCAGACCCATTTGCGCTGATGTATTGATGCACAGCAGTCTGCGGATTATGCCCACAGCCATATCGATCGGTCAGGGTGCCGGTATCGCTGCTGCTCTGGCAGTAACAAAAAACTGCACCCCCGATAAAATCGACGGTACGGAAGTCCGCGAAGAACTCAAAAAGTTCGGCGCCCGCCTCTAAACAATATACAAAGCTTGCTGCAAACTTTTTTGAAGTTATGCAGCAAGCTTTGAAAATTCTGTCTGTTTCCGGCTTTTACAGTTCCGGATTGCGGGTTTTGCTGCGCATTTCCTGGAAGATCTTCAATGAAGTATCATCGGCTTTCATTGCACGCACAAAATTCACGATATCCTGTGCCATACCGTCGCTGATGGCTTTGCCGTATTCAGCGGTGGCATTTTCACCGAATCCCGAATAGTGATGCGGGTGCGCTGCGAACCACCAGGTTGGCACTTTCAGACCGATTTCGCTCAACGGCTTGCTGCGCTCTTCAGAAATACTCACTTCGCGCGGCAGCTGGGTATCCATTTTTACGCAGTGCGGGAACAAATAGAGCGATACGGCCGTTTCGTAACCGCCGCCGTGACCGTTGGTAGAGCCGGTTTCTTCGGCAAGTTTTTTCATAGCCGCCTGTGCGTTGGGCCCCACATAAGAACTGGCGTGACTGTAAACCATATAGTCGCGGTCCTTTTCGCAGAAACGCTGCATAAAGTAGTTGATCATAGCCGTGTTGCCGCCGTGGGAATTGAGCAGAAGAATCTTTTTATAGCCGTTGCGGGCGATTTCCGAACAGACGTGTTCCAACGCGTCAATGCAGAGATCCATCGGAAAAACGATCGTTCCGGGCGCAAACGAGCAATCGCTCAAACCGCCGAAATACCAGCCGGGGAAAACCATTACCGGTTCGATCTGTGCGGCAAGATCGGCAAAATGCCACGCTTTCATATAGTCGATACCCACCGGCAGGTGGCTGCCGTGCCGTTCAATACAGCCCATCGGCAGAATACACACTCCGCCGCAGGCATCCACAGATTCAACAATTTCCTGTGCCGTCATTTCATTCCAACGCATAACACTACACCCTTCTGTTAAGTTAAATTACGCACATAACCAGTCCGGCCATAATCATTACCAGCCCGATAAGTCTTACGTAAATGATCTTTTCTTTGAGAATCAGATAACCGAGGAACGCGCCTACCGGCAGACTCAACTGTCGGAATGCCTGCAGAAAACTTACATTGCTGACAAAACCCATCGCCACAAGTATCAGCAGATACGCCAGCGCTGCCGCCACCCCTGCCACATACGGGTGATACTGCTTTGCCATATTTCTGACCGAAGTACAATCCAGTCTGGTCACCCGACAAAAACCGGTCACCACCCAGAGCATCACCGCAGCCGGCAGTTCGCGGCAGCAGGAGTATGCTCCGCAGACCAGCAAACGGTTTTCATCGGCAAAAGCCTGTGTAATGGTCTGGATACCGAAACTGTCGGAGATCGTGTACCCGGTGGTGCATACTGCTGCCAGCAGTATCCCCGGCAGACCTTTTTTAATAAAAAGCAGTTTATCGCGCAGACTCTTATCCGGAGAACTGTTGGAAAATGCCATAACTACACAGCCGCTGAAAATGATCATCATTCCCGTGCCGGCAATAAAAGATATTTCTTTGCCCCAGCCGAAAATACTGGTGGCACTCAAAGTCAGAAAAACCGGCAGGGCGCGTGCCAGCGGATAGGCAAGGGATATATCCGAATATTTGTATGCCCAGATCAGCCCGATATCGCAAATCACGCCGAAAGTCCCGCCCATAAGCAGAAATTTGACAATATCCCACGTCAGATGCGGTATCACGCCTGAACTCAAGCCGATCGGCAGCATTGTAAAAAAGAGCGAGGTGGAAAATATCGCAAAAAATGCCGGAGAAGGTTTTCCACTGCTTTTGCAGAGAAAATGCCACAGACTGTGCATTATTACAGAAGTGGCAACCAGTACGAAAGCGATCAGGGTCATAAAACAAAAAACTCCGTGATATATATTGTTTCAGCAATAATATATCACGGAAAAGTAAATTGTCAACAACTTCCGCAGTGTAAAATCAATCCAAATCCGGAATAAAATTCCCGGGCAGATACCAATATTTGCCCGCCTCACCTCTGGCGGCAATAAACTGTTCAACATCACGGCACGCTGATTGCCTGAAAAGCAAAACTGTCCGTGCGTCGGCAGAATATGATCCTGATTATCAACCTTTAATGCAAACTTTTGTCACCTTGCAACCCAAATTCTCCTGAAATTCAACAGCAGGATAATTTGTAAAAAAATTTTTATATGCTATTTTATACGGTCTTTTTACCAAAAATTACTTTTACGGGAATAAAAATGACTCTTTTTGCTTTTTTTCTGATAATTTTTTCTGCGGCTATGCACGCTTCGTGGAATCTGGTTGCCAAACGCTCGGCTATGACAGTGGCATTCTATACAATTATATGTATGACTGCAGCGATTCTGTGGCTGCACGTACAGTTCTGGACTCCGCTTGATCTCTGGAATCTGCCGTGTAAATTCTACATTATGATGGCGGCTTCGGTCTTCAGCGATACTTTTCTTTACTGCTTCGGGCTGATGCGGGCATATCGCACTATGGAAATGTCCACAGCATATCCGATGATGCGTTCTCTGCCGCTGCTGCTGACTGCCGCTCTGACCGCAGTACTCGGCTGGGGCAAACCGCTTACCTGGCTGGCAATCGCGGGTATGGTGGTGGTGTTTGCCGGATGCATAACTATACCGCAGAAAGATTTCAAATCGTTCAAACTCGCCAATTACTTTGACAGCAAGATGTTTTTCATATTGCTGGCGGCGTGCGGAACCACCGGTTACACTGTATTTGACAGTCAGGCTATGGCGGTTCTGCGCGGAGTTTACCCGGATATTGCCAAAGTGCATATTTCGCTGGGGTATTACTCGCTGCGTGCGATCACTCTTACCAGTACGCTGCTGCTGACCGTTTTTATCATTCCCTCTGAACGCAGAAACTTTATCAAGATTTTCCGCAGCTGCGACAAAATGCCGTTCCTTGCCGGCGGTTTTGTTTCGCTTACTTACGCAACGGTGCTGCTGGCAATGAACTATGTGGACAATGTTTCATATGTTCAGGTATTCCGTCAGCTGGGGCTGATCTTTGCCCTGGCAGGCGGTATATTTTTCCTCAAAGAAAAATGCACCGCCCCCAAACTTGCCGGTACGCTTATGATCGTGGCCGGTCTGATAATGACCGTCCTGTAACAGCAACCTTTTTTTTATTTTGTCAAACTGCAGCAGAATATTTTAGTTTTTTTCTTGCAATAGCGTGAATTTTTACAGAAAAAAATATTGCAATTTACTTATAATAAATAAGTTGGGATTGCTTTTATTGAAACAATAAAAGCAATCCCGGCAAAAGTTTTTGGAAAATGGGGCGTGGGGAAAAGAACCTTTTTTCAAAAAGGTTTTTTCCCCACAAAACAGTTTTGCAACATCCCCTTTTCCGTCACTTCTTACAGAGCTTACTTCAAACCGACGATATTGAAGTGCTTGTTTTTGACTTCCGGCAACTGGAAATACCAGATATCCAGATTGGTCTTTTCACCGACGGCTTTGGCGCGGTCGGCAACAAAGTTTTTCCAACCGGCAGGTTCGATCGCCGCATCGGATATACCGAAGGGCTGAACCGCCGAGAAGATCACTTTACCCTTGCCGAAAGCGCGTTCAATGATCGCCGGCTTGCCGTCTGTATAGGTGGCAAGCACTTTGGCTCCGGCAGGAACTTTGGCAAAGTCAAAAGCCTGCACAGTGGTATTTTCTTCACTGGAAGTGTGCATTACGCGGGTAAGCGGCAGAGAAACTTTGCCGTATTTAAGGCTCATTGATACACCGTTCTTTTTCACCAGTTCCGTACCGACGACTTCCGCGCGTTCAGCAATGGAACTGCCGTCGATATTATAGGTCAGGAAGGTGGGGTCAAAGACGATCAGAGTACCGCCGTTGCGGGCAAAATCCAGCACCTTTTTGGTCAAATCCGGATCGCTGTAACGCATACGCGGTATGTAAAGCTGTTTGATGCCGTTCAGATCCAGGTGGTTTTTGCTGACAAAACGGAACCAGCTGCCGAGGTGTTCACCCAGCAGAGCGTACACCGTGTAGGTCGGGTGGGTACCGCCTTCGTTAAGCCCCCAGCGGTCATAATCGCTGTAATAAATTGCGGTTTTGGTTGTGGAGGGGAATTTGAGTTTGGGCATATCTTTAACCTGACGGGAAATTTCAAACGCTTCGTTGAAGATTTCCGGATTGACGTGCAGCGCATCCTGGGCATACCAGGTGAATTGATCCAGACCGTTTTTGAGCGCCTGACTTGCCCATTCGCGCAAATCGGCACGCACCGGGGTGCCGCCGCAGTAGTTGAACGCCTGACCGAAGAAACCGATCTTGGCTTTGGGCGCAAGGTCGCGCATCAGCTTGACCGAGTAACCGGTGTGGTACAACGCTCTGCCCATACCGAAATAACTGCGCGAGCTGGTCGGATAGGGGTCGCTGCTGATGTAGAAATCTCCGTTGGCGCAGAGTGCCACATCGACAGTATCAGTTCCGGCGCAGGTATTGCGGTTGAACACCTGATAGGGAATGCCAGGCAGAACTTTGGCAGCGTGTTCGCTCAAAGTTTTGGTGTAGTTGGCAAAACGGTCGTTCCACCAGCGCCAGAAAGCAATGCGGTCAAAGTGACGCGCCGGACCGGCATCACCGAAACGGTCATCCATTGTGTATTTGCCGAAACCGTACTTGGCTTTGATCTCTTCGGCAACCGCATCGATATCGGCAACATTTTCGCTGTTGCGGGTGCGGCTGTAGATGTAGCTGATGGGGTTGGTCGGTTCATCGATACCGTGCAGATAAGCAATGAACTTGCGCTTTTCCGGATCTTTTGCCAAACCGGCAGCAATGTTGTCCAGATGTTTTTTGGTCAGTTCGATCGCCACCGGATCACCGGGGTCGGCAGCCAGACGCGTACCAATCAGAGTGGTGGGTTTGGCGCCCTCTTTTTTGGCGACAGCTTCAGAGAATCTGACAGTCTGGGTGAATTTAGTGCCGTAGAGTTTGTAGGCTTCTTCGTAATCAGCGCGGGTCAGCAGAGTGTTGTGCTTTGCCCACACGTATGGCAGACCGGGGCCCGCCATACCGGCTTCACCGTAAGCCTTGAGCATCTTTTTCTGATGCGGAACAATGCTTTCGAGCGTATTTTTGGCGCGGACTGCCGGAGCCTGATAAATAAGGTAATATTCGCTGCTCCAGATAAAGCTCAACCAATTGTTTTTTTCGTTGGTCAAAAGCTCTTTGTAGAGTTTTTTGGCGCGTTTGGGTATATAGTTGACCTTTTCGATCTTGCGGTTGCGGACCAGTTCATTTTTGACAAAGTCCATCTTGGCAAAGTTATTGACTTCGTTGAGGTTGCCCTGATAAGAGTTCCAGTGGCTGACCACTTTATCAGCGTGGCGTTCGCGGCCGAAGTTCACTGTCACCGGATAAGCCGGCACGCCGTCAAAGCCCAGAGTCTTCCACGGCAGAATCATAGCCACTTCCCAGGTATTGGCGGTTTTGGGGTAGGTTTTGACCGACCACTTGCCGTCCCACGGGCGGAGTTTGTAGGGGTCGCCGGCCTGCGCCTGTGCCAATTCGGCATCGAACATTGTACCTATGGAGTTGGTAATAAACTGCTTGACCACGTCTTTTTCGGGGTCAAAGAAGAAGAATTCCACGCAGTCATCCTGCCAGAGCGATCCGTCGCGTTCGGTGATCTTGGAGGCAAGAACCTTCATTTCCGGCTCGCTGCAGACATAACCCAGATAAAGATTTTTGTCATCGTACGCAATCTTTACCGAGGTACGCGCCTCTGCAAGCTTGGCATTGTCAACATTAAAGAAGCAATCCGCAGATGCCGAATATTTGTCGCCCCAGGTTGAAGGCTTGCTGCCGTAAGGCGGCATAATCTTCTTGAGTTTGACATTGTCGGGCGCAAACTCAAACGTAAGGCGGCTGATATCCCAGGAGCTGCCGGGTTTGCCGTTGAAACCAAAAATATACTGTATCCCAATGGCTTCAGGCGGAACCGTAAACGCCATAGATTGGCCGATGTAACCGGCCTTGGCGGCAACCGAATAACTTTCCGAACCGGCGGAGCCGTTGCCGCCGCCCTTGCGGATATAGTTGAGGGCGTATTTAATGGAGCTGACGTCGCCGTTCAGATTACCTTCGGTAGTTATCACCATTGTGCCGGGGGCGCTGGAATTTTTGCCGACCATCCCCACTGTGGAGGTGTAACCGACAAACTGCTTGCCCTTTTCAGGACCGGGAATGCGATATACTTTTTTGCCGTCAATCACAACCGGGTTCTTAATTGCCTGTGAGGGACGCGGCGAAATTGTCAGACGCGGCGGCTTGGCTGTACTGCGTGCATTGAAACCCAGATCATCTGTGTAAGGAACAGCTCCGCAGGCAACCGTGGCGGTCAGCAGCACTGCTGCGGTACCGGCAGCGGCTTGAAAAAGATCTCTTTTCATAATTTCCCCTTTTCAATGTTATTGGTTACTGGAGTTTGTACTCTCTGTTGGCGTCTTTCATAGCTTCTTTCAGGATTTCTTCAAAACGGCGGCCGTATTCAATATAGCTGTTGTAGCAGATATCTTCCGGACTCTGATCGGGATTTTCCGCGTGGAACACTGCCGCAACGTGCGGTTCCATCGAAAAACCGCCGTCGTAACCGGTTTTGCACAAGTCGCGGACAATGGCACGCACATCACCGGCACCGTCACCGGCGTAGGTGTAAACTGCATTGGGGCGGACACCGTCTTCGCGCGGCATCGCCAGACCGTCTTTGATATGCACATAGATGATGTGTTCGCGGACATTCCTGTAAAACTCCCACGCCGACTGCAGCGGATACGGCGCCGCACCGATAACGCGGTAGTTAAAGGTCGGGTTGCCGGTATCAAAGATCAGTTTGAGGTTGTCGTGATTGACTTTTTCGATCAGTTTCAAAGAGTGGATAAACGAAAGACCGCCGTAGTTCATACAGTTTTCGTGACCGTACACAATACCGTGATCGGCGCACATTTCCACGAGAGTACGCACCTTTTTGAAAATGATCGCTTCCAGTTCCGGCGAATCGGGCTGTTCATCTGTGGGGGTAAGGAAACTCATACCACGCAGCATCTTGATACCAAGTTTTTCCATACGGGGGAACGCCGCGTTCAATTCATCGATCGACGCCTGGAAATCTTCTTCCTTGCGCGGGTGCTTGCCCCAGTTGGCAACCGGACTGCCGTAGCAGTTGATGCTTACGCCGCTGTCCTGAAGCATACCGGCAACCTTTTCAAACTCTTCATCGGTGAGCGTGGAAAGATTTTTGCCGTTGATATTACGCGTTTCAATATAGTGCCAGCCGAGTTCTTTGGTAGCTTTGATCTGCAAAGCAAAATCTTTGCTGGCTTCATCTGCAAAACCGGTCAGAAACATAATTTTTTCTCCTGATTTATTTTAACAATATATTCTGAATCAATAGGAACCGCTGAAATCGTCGCCTTTACCTTCTGCTTTGACGGTCTTTTTCTGATAGCGGGAGTTTTCCACAAGCTTGTCAAGCATACCGGCGTACGCCGCAGAATCCAGCGGCAGCTCCACGGTGCAGTCGTTCAAACCTGAATACAGCATTGCGTTGCCCAGTTCAAGACCGCGGATACCTTCTTCCAGCGGAGAAATAAGCTGCGCCTTGCCCAGAACTGCAGCAGCGACGTTTTCAATAATGACCTGATGACCGGCAACGGTGGGCAGTGCGGCAGGGATCTTGCAGTCCCAGACTGCCGTCGGCGCAAAACCTTTGGTGGCGGTACGGCTGTATTCGGTCATTTCAACTTCGTTGCGGCGGAAACTGATTTCGTTGCGGTTTTCCAAAATCAGCAGACCGCGTTCAGCGGTGATTTCCAGACGGTTTACTCCGGGGCATTCGCCGGTGGAGGCAATAAAGTTGGCAGTCATACCGTCGGCATATTCCATATAGGCGTTGACTTCATCTTCCACTTCAATATTGTGGAACTTGCCGAGCTTGGCAGAAGCACGCACTTTGCTGGGCAGACCGAAGAACCACTGGAACAAATCCAGCTGGTGCGGGCACTGGTTGGTCAGCACGCCGCCGCCTTCACCGCGCCAGCTGGCGCGCCAGTCGCCGGAGTCGTAGTAGTACTGGGTACGGAACCAGTCGGTAATTGTCCAGCAGACGCGGCGGATCTGACCGAGTTCGCCGGAATCGATCAGCTGCTTGACTTTGATGTGAGCCGGAATAGTACGCTGGTTGAGCATCAGAGCCTTGACCAGATTGGGGTATTTTTTGGCTTCGGCGATCACGCGTTCGGCTTCTGCCTTATGCACAGCAAGGGGTTTTTCCACCAGAACGTGCTTGCCGGCCTGCATAGCCATAATTGCCATATCCGGGTGCGAATAGTGCGGCACAGCCACCACTACCACATCGACTTCCGGATCGTTGATAAGCTTGCTTGCTTCGTCGTAGCATTTGACTTTTTCGCGGATAGCGGCAGGGATACGGTCAAACGCCTTGGGGTTGCAGTCGCAAACCGCCGTCAGGACGCAATCCTTGCCCTGATTGATGAAAGTGACGTGAGAGCTGCCCATATTACCGATACCGATAACACCGAACCGAACTTTGTCTTGAGCCATTTTTTTCTCCTGTGACATATTAAAGTTGCTGCGGAAAACAGAATATTCCCATAAATATAATATTAAAATTAATCAATGCAAACATTTTTTACTGTTTTATGCTAAAAAACTCTGTAAAGTTGATAATACAGAAAACCGTCCGTCCCGCAGATAACGGCAATAACCAGCAGCGGAGTTTACTGCTGCCGTTTGAGTTATCAGTTACCCGGGTTGTTCTCCCCGCAAACAGAAAAAAAATGCAAAAATATATCAATATAGCAGATTTTTATAAATTAATTAGTGAAAAATACATTGACTGCAAGATTATTTTATTGTAAATTTAATATGTGTGAATTTTTTGAAAATGCAACCCGTGACAGATTAACAACAAAAGGATTTCTGAAAATGAAAAACAATGCCCTTTTTGGTTCCCCCCGGGCAGCATCGCAGTTCACCCTGATCGAACTTCCGGTTACTGCTGCACGCCGGAACTGTTTTTCAAAATTTAAAAGCTGCACCTCCTTGCGCCCGGCAGGGCGCACTTCACGCCTTCACATCTTCACTCAATCAGCGTTCACGCTGATTGAACTTTTGGTAGTCATCGCCATTATTGCTATTCTGGCGGCAATGCTTTTGCCGGCGCTTTCAGCTTCGCGGGAAAGTGCCAAAAGCAGCAAATGCACAAGCAATCTGCGCCAGATCGGGGTTTACAGTTTTATGTACAGCGATGATCACGACGGCTATTTTCCGCCCTCCATTTATGCCCGGCAATTTTATAATGCATTGCAGCCCTATATAACCGGTGATATAAAATGGAATAAAAACACTCATAATACCATATATATGTGCCCAAGTGATGCCGAACGCTCCAGCGACAGCAATATAGAAAATGCTGTATATAGTTATGGCGAAAACACCTACACTTGCTGCGACCGTTATGTTCTCCGTGCAGACCGCCCCAGCGTGGTGCGTTTTATGACCAAATTCAGTGACCTTGTTGATGCTTCCAAAACTCTCTTTTTTGCCGACAGTTCGCGTTACGGAGAGGCTGTGACCAAAGAAAAAGATATAAACGGGTATGTATGCTTTGACTCCGGCAAATACCCCTTTGACACCTCAAAACCCGTTGGTTACGGTATGAGTTTCCGCCACAACAACACTGCCAATGTGCTGATGTGCGACGGTCATGTTGAACCGGGGACATTCAAACAATATGAAGGCTCAAACGGAAACGCCTACCTTTTTCTGGGCGGGGATTTCTGATCCGGAAGGTAGTCGCACAAGAAGTTTATTTGTATCGTGGTTCACTGAAAATCGGTTTAAATCAAAGAAAGGAAAGGAACACTTTATGAAGAAATGTTTTACCTTGATTGAACTGCTGGTTGTGATTGCAATTATTGCGATTCTGGCGGCAATGCTTTTGCCGGCGCTTTCGGCTTCGCGGGAAGCGGCGCGCGGCAGCAAGTGTTCTTCCAACCTGCGCCAGATCGGCATTTATTCAATGATGTATATTGATGACCACGAAGGATATTTTCCTCCCTCAATCAAAGAAAAACTGTTTTATCCTGCCATACACCGTTATATGAATACCGATGAAGAGTGGAACGAAAACCGCATCAGCACTATCTGGACCTGTCCTTCAGATATAGAACGTATGCAGGAAAAAAACCAGCGCACGCTGTTCAGCTACGGTCAGAATCTCTATACCTGCCACGACGTCACCCCCACCGGGCGCCATTCCTCGGTGCTGGTAACGACTAAATACAGCGACCTCTTTGATCCTGCCAGAAGCCTCTTTTTCGCTGACAGTTTCCGTACTGACAACAATTCACTGGTGACTTTTGACTCCGGTTCCTGGCCGATGAAAGCCGAAGCCGTCAACAGCAAAGGTATCAGTTTCCGGCACAACGGCACTGCCAATGTGCTGATGTGCGACGGTCACGTGGAACCGGGTACAGTTGAGTATTATAAAACCTATGGAACCAAGCTGCTCTTCAAAGGTGGCAACTTCTGATTGATCTATGAAAAAGTTTGATTGTATTGTAGCCGGTGCGGGCATCAGCGGTTTTGCTGCGGCACTGGGTGCCCGACGCGCAGGAGCAACGGTTCTGCTGGTGGACAGACTTCCGCTGGTCGGCGGTTCAGTAGTTTATGCATTGACCGCTTTTTTGAGCGGCTGGCCCTTCCCGCGCCGTGCAGGCGGCATTGCCGATGAACTTGTTGAAGCTCTGGAACGCCGCAACGCTCTGGTGTGGCGCGGCAACAACGCATCAGTCGATGAAGATATCATTCAGCAGATAATGATGCAAATGCTGACGGATGCGGGTGTTGAAATGCTTTTCAATGCCGATATCGTCGGGGCGGAAACCTGCCAGAGGCAAGTTAAAAGTATTTCAGTACAGTGTTGCGGCAAATTGCTGAATTTTGCTGCCGATGCTTTTGTAGATGCTACGGGCGATGCTTCGCTGTCGGTGCTTTCGGGGGCGGAAACCGTCACCCCCGAAGTTGAATTAAGTATGACCAAAACCTTGATGTTCAAGGTCAGAAATATCAAAAATTTTGATAAAATTGCCGTGGCGGAGCGTTTTCAGGAAGTTATCAAAGAGTACCCGTTCCCCGTTGCCATTCAGAATAAATTTATGGGTACGCCCCTGACGCGGGATGACGAAATGGTGCTGAATCTGACCGCCGTCGCGGGCGATGCCGCCGACCCGCTGCAGTACAACGCTATGCACCGCGAGCTGCTTTTGCAGATCCCCCTTATTGTAGAGTATCTGCAAAAACATTTCAGCGAATTTGCCGAGTGTTATGTCAGCAAGATCGCTCCGCTTATGGGGGTGCGTTACACCCGCAGCATTGCAGGGTGGCGCACGCTGACTCTGGAAGATATGGCAAATCCCGAACCGCCCGAAGATGCCGTGGCGCTTTGCGGTAATTACTTTGGCGGCCATTACATCAAAAACTTTGCTTCGCCCTGGGGCAGCCGCATTACCGGAAATCCTGCGATCCCTTACGGCGCACTCCGCAGCAAAAGTTTTGACAATCTGCTGGCGGCGGGGCGCATCATTGCCGCCGATCCGCTGGTGATCAGCGCAGTGCGGCTGAATGTAACCTGCATTGCTTCGGGGCAGGCGGCGGGGATCGCTGCGGCATTGAAAATACCAGAATGCAGCGTACTGCGTGCCGAATTGACCCGCCAGAATTGCATTTATCAAAAATAAACGTATGATATTATACATTATATAAAGAAAGGTATCAAAAAATGAAAAAATTTACTGTCGGGTTCGCCGTGGTGCTGTTTTGCTGCAGTGTTATGCTGCAGGCAGCAACCTTGAATGACTACAAAACCGCACAAAACAGCTGGACAGATGCGCTGACTCTGGCTGTTGAAAAAGAGCAGACTGTTTATATACCTGCCGGAACATATAAACTTGACAAAGCCATTGAAATCAACAAGGATGTGGCGCTTGTTCTGATGGATGGAGCAAAACTTACCACCGATCAAAAACAGATGTTTATACTTAAAAAAGGCAAGTTTATGCTTGAAGGACGCGGTCTCCCCGGCGAATTGCGTTCTTCTGCCACCGGCGACCACCGGCTCTCTTCCGAAGACCGTGCTTCGATCATTGACTTGAACAGTGTTCCGGAAAAAGCCAATCCGTCACTGGAAATACGGAATATCAAATTTTATGCGTTCCACGCCATCGACGGCATCAAAAAATCAGGAACCTCCGATTATATCGAAAGCGTGGTTGTGGAAAACTGCAAATTTTATGTAACATCTTTCGGCGTCGGCATCCGTTGCAAAGAACTCGGTTCGGTGCGGGTGGAAAACTGTACGTTTGATGACGTACGCTACCCGATAAACATCTCTACACCCATCCACGGCGGCGCGGTCATCCGCGGCAACGTGCTGCGCCGTTTCGGTCTGACCGGTATCCAGATCGGCAAAGGCGGTCAGATCTCTGAAGGCTGCACCATACACCTCTCCAGTGCGCTCATCCACGACAACCAGCTGCTGGTCGGCGGACTGGGCAATACCGAAAGTGCCTCTTACACCCACGGGATTCTGGTCTATGGTCACAATGTCTCCGTACAGGGCAATGTGGTGCGCGATGTCAACCGCGGCGAACCCATACCGGGACGGGATTACGGTCGGCAGTTCCGTACCCGCGACGGCAAGATCCTGACCCAGAACTGGATCTATGAAAACGGCAAACGCCGCCGTCTGGCGGGCGCGGCGATCTATCTTAAAGCCAACCGCGCTATCGTTCAGGGCAATGTCTGCACCAATTCGGGCTGGCGTTCGGTCATCGAAATCAAAACCGGCGGCAAAGAACACTTTGTCAGCGTGGTGAACAATATCGTTGACGGCAGCGCGCTCAACAGCGATGACAGCTTCGGATTTGAATGCAACAGCGGCAGATCGCTGTGGGCAAACAATATGGTCTTTAATATGCCGCATCAGGCGTTTGTGGTGCGCAGCGGCTACGAAAATACCTTTATCAACAATGTTATAGTCAATACCAAAGTCGGCTTTGCCCTCTCCGGTAACGCCCCCGGCTATCAGGAACTTATTTCCGGCAACCGCTTTATCAATGTGGGAATTCCCGTTGCTGTTGACGGCAAAAAGACCAATCCGCAGGGGCTGGCTCCTGATGTATTGACTCTGCCTCCCGCACGCCTGGCGGAAAATCAGGAACTGCCGGAACCCGGCGCAGATGTTGCCGGACGCATTTTTATAAAAGGCACTAAATTCTACTGCTGCGTATTGCAGGGCGACGAATATGTTTATATGGAACTTGCTGGCAAAGTAATCCCCAACAAAAAATACAAAGTTGTCGGCAAGGAACTGATGTTCAACGCCGATCAGTCGGGCAGCCAAAAGAGCGATAACGAACTTTTGAACGATCCCCTGCACCCCGGCTGGACAGCCAGACTGCGTTCCGCCCGCGAACAGACGCTTTATCCCAAAGGCAATATGACCTTTGATACGGAAAACTGCAAAACCGGCGGCAGAGCACTCAAAGTCTGTATGATCGAAGCCCCCGGCAGTTGGAGCCTTTCACAGCCCGTGGCACTCAAACCGGGTGTCCGTTACCGCGCCACTGCACTGGTCAAGGGTGAAGAACCGTTGAACCTGCGTTTGGAAATGCGTCCCGGCGTGGGCAGAAGTTTCATCCAACGCGCAGCCGATACCCGCGAATGGCAGACTGTTACAGTGGATTTCACCAATCCCCAGGGCAGTACCCGCGGACATTTCATTGTGTGGAGCAGCAAAACCAATATGCACAAAAATGCCTGGCTTGATTCTGTTTCGCTCAAAGAACTGGCAGATGAAGAAAAAGTTGCAGAAGCTGAAAAAGCCGCTGTTCGTAAAACTGTCGGGCCTGAACTTGCCACAGACAAGTGGAGCGGTCCCAAGGCTTTGAGCGTTGAAAGGAGTGATGGGGCAGTAACATTTAAACGCGCTGAAGGCAAAAGCAATGTGGTCATCAGCCAGCGGATGGTGCTCAAACCCGGCAAATCCTACCGGGCAGAATTGAAAGTCAGCACCAATATACCTGTCAGCAGATTTTCCGCACAGGGCAGATTCGGCGACTTGCGTGCGCCGTTATCTGAAGTCAGCCTGAATGACGGAGTAGTTACCGCAAAAGGCGATTTCACAGTGCCGGCAAAAACCAGAAACGGCGCCCTCAATCTGTGGGTGAACAACTTTGCTGCCAATGAGCATATAACCATCCGCGGTTTTTCACTGAAAGAACTTGAATAAGTTCAAAAAAAATGGAATCGGTATTTACTGCAGTAACGCTGCCCAATTACAACACCCGTGAGTATTTTGTACAGTTATGGGATTATATTGAAGAACAATATAAACTGCACATAACTGTACACGACCACATCGGTGCGCTCCAGCTTTCTGACGGCAATAAGCTGCGGATAATGGGCAATCTGCACCGCTGCAGTTACTGCAGTTACTGCCGCAAAACTTCCGGAAAAAGCTGTCTGCAGCACTGCCGGTGGGAAGCAATGCGTCAGGCGGCTGAAACCGGAGCACCGTTGATCGGCAGATGTTATGCCGGAGCACTGGAAGTTGTTATGCCGCTTTTCCGGCAGGGGGTTCACGCAGCAACGATCTACGGCGGAACATTCCGCGATGCCGAATTTGTCATACCCGACTCGTGGAACAGTACCAAACGCAATCTCTACAACGATCTTCCGCTCTGGCGCCGCAGTTATCTGCCCACGATCGTGCGGGCATTGGAAATGCTGGGTTCCGCCATATTGAGTTTTGCGGAAAACGAGCGAAACACACCCAATTCCGGCAACAGCCGCCGGGAAATCATAGAAGATTTCTTGCGGAAAAAATTATCCCGCCACGACCTCAGTCTGCCGGATCTGGCAGATAAGCTGAATCTCTCTTTATCAAGAACCAGCCATATTCTGCAGGAAGAGTTCGGCAAAAGTTTCAGCGAACTGCTCAGTGAGGTACGCATCGAACAGGTCTGCGGACTTTTGAGCACAACTCAACTCAAACTGCGCGAAATCGCCGTTTTAAGCGGGTTCAGCAATCAATATTACTTGAGCCGGGTTTTCCGGCGCATAAAAAATATGACTCCGGGGGCCTACCGCAGAGAATACAGCAAAGACAACTCATTCTGACCTGCCGGTAATTTGTTTTTGCCGAAAATAATGCGCGAACGGTTGAAAAAATCTCCAGTGAATGTATATTATTGGAACAATAAAAACAACAACCGCAAACATTATAAGGTATTTTATGAGCAAGTTTGACAAGATCATCGTGCCAGCCGGTGATAAAATCACCGCAGACTCCAACGGCAAATTACAGGTTTCCGACCGCCCCATAGTGGCTTTTATTGAAGGCGACGGTACCGGCCCGGATATTACCAGAGCGAGTATGCACATCTGGAACAGCGCCGTTAAAAAAGCTTACAACGGCAAGCGTGAAATCGCGTGGATGGAAGTTTTTGCCGGAGAAAAAGCCAACGCCGTCTATGGTAAAGAACTCTGGCTGCCTGATGAAACTGTCGAAGCTATCCGTGAATACCTGGTGGCGATCAAGGGGCCGTTGACCACTCCGGTCGGCGGCGGTATCCGTTCGCTGAACGTGGCTCTGCGCCAGATGCTCGACCTCTATGTCTGCCTGCGTCCGGTACGCTATTTCCAGGGTGTGCCCTCACCGGTCAAAGAACCGGAAAAGACCGATATGGTGATCTTCCGCGAAAATTCCGAAGATATCTACGCCGGGATCGAATGGAACGCCGGTACTCCGGAAGCGCAGAAAGTTATCGAATTTCTGCAGAAAGAGATGAATGTAACCAAGATCCGTTTTCCCGAAAGCAGCAGTATCGGTATCAAGCCAGTCTCCAAAGACGGTTCTGAACGGCTGGTGCGCGCGGCAATGGAATATGCCATCAAGCACAACCGCCGCAATGTCACGCTGGTGCACAAAGGCAATATTATGAAGTTCACCGAAGGCGGCTTCAAAAACTGGGGTTACGATCTGGTCCGCAATGAGTTTGCCGATGTGGCAATTCCGGCTCCGGACTGCGACTGGCAGGCTCCGGAAGGCAAAATTCTGGTCAAAGACTGCATCTGCGATGCATTCCTGCAGCAGATCCTGACCCGTCCGGATGAATACGATGTGGTTGCCACACTCAATCTGAACGGCGACTATGTATCTGATGCGCTGGCGGCGTGCGTTGGCGGTATCGGTATTGCTCCGGGAGCGAACATCAACTATGTTACCGGTCACGCGCTCTTTGAAGCCACCCACGGTACAGCCCCCAAATACGCCAATCTTGACAAAGTCAATCCCAGTTCGCTGGCGCTTTCCGGAGAAATGCTCCTGCGCCACATCGGCTGGGACGAAGCGGCTGACCTGGTGATCCGCGGTATCGAACGCGCCATCCAGGATAAAGTGGTAACCTATGACTTTGCCCGTTTGATGGATAATGCACAGGAAGTATCCTGTTCCGGCTTTGCGAAAGCGGTTGTGGAACGGATGTAATATCCTGCAACAGTAATATACTTCCGGAATTTCCAAGTTCCGGAAGTTGTTTTTTGAGGTAAAATTATGAAACTGATCTCAATGCTTGACAATGAACTGGTTCTGGGTAAAGTTCCCGGCAGTTCCCGGCAGGAGATATATTCAGCAATGCTGCGGCATCTGAATGAATATGCCGAATTGGAACTGGATATAGATAAAGTCACCGGAAGTATGATTTCACACGAAGATGCCGCCGGAGAACTTTTCCCGCTGCTGGCAATGCCGCATATGCGCTGCAATAAATTACACGATATGTTTATTGTGGTGGGTCTGCCGGAAAACCCCGATGCCTTTGACGGCAAAAGAGCCGAAATGGTCTTTATGACCCTGATCGGCGAAACTATGAGCGATCTTTATTTAAAGGTGCTCTCCACTCTGGCGCACCATTTGATGGACCCGGTGGCAGCCGGCAATCTTATGAGCGCCGCCCGCGGCGGTGTGGATACCCTTTGGCAGTATCTGGAAAACAGCAATATAAAACTGCGTAATGTAGTTACTGCCGAAGACGTTATGAGTCCGGTAAAAAACTGCCTGAAACTCGACAATCTGCTTTCAGACGCATTCGATATGTTTTACAGCAGCGGCCACCGTTTTCTGCCGGTGGTGGATAATAACGGTAAACTGGTCGGCGAACTCTCGGCGCTGGATGTGATCAAAAAATTCATTCCTGAATATGTGTTTATGATGGACAACGCAAATTTTGTGAATGATTTTTCGGTTTTCAACAAGATTTTTGAAATCGAACACAGTCAGCCGCTGGCACAGTTTATGAACCAGAAGCCGGCGCAGGCCTCTCTGGATACGCCGCTTTTTCAGCTGACTCTGCAGCTGGTGAAAGCAGTTGGCGATGTGTATATAGTTGATAATGACAATACTTTGCAGGGGGTATTTGCCATAAATAATGTCATAAGCAAGGTATTGCGCGGGTGATAAAATGGATTGGACATTCTGGGTCGGTACAGCAATTTTTCTCTGTACCTACATACTTATTGCAACAGAAAAAATACACAAGGTGATCTGCGCCCTTGGTGGTGCGGCGCTGATGTTTATTTTTGTACTGGTAAAACATCAGTCAGCGGAACCGCTGGCAGGCGATGCGGCAAAATATGCCCAGCTTGATGTATATGCCAGATATGTCAATTTTGATGTGATTTTCACACTTTGCGGAATGATGATCCTGGTAAATATATTGAGTACTACCGGGTTGTTCCAGTATGTGGCGATCAAATGTGCAAAATTGGCAAAAGGCAGTCCGCTTAAAATGCTTATACTGCTGTCGATAGCAACTGCATTTATGTCGGCATTTCTGGATAACGTAACAACCATTCTGCTGGTGGCGCCGGTGACTTTGCTGGTGTGCGCGGAACTTGGTGTTTCTGCCATACCGTTTCTGATGGCGGAAACACTGTCGAGCAACATCGGCGGTACGGCAACATTGATCGGTGACCCGCCGAACCTGATCATCGGTTCGGTGGCAAAACTGGATTTTGCCGCGTTCATTATCAACTTGGCACCGGTAATCGTGCTGATAATGGCGCTCTATATGTTCTGTTTGTGGCTCTACTACCGCAAGCGGCTCTATGTGACCATTGAAAAGCGTGCCAGAATTATGGAACTCGATGAAAAAGCAGCTATCACCGATGCTAAAAAAATGCGTAACGGTTTGATAATTATTGCGCTGACTATTGTCGGATTCCTGCTGCACAGCGTAACGCATCTGGAACCCGGAGTGGTGGCTATGACCGGTGCGGCGGCAGCTTTGGCAGTTTGCAAAGTGGATGTGGAAAAAGCTCTGGAAAAGGTCGAATGGGTCACGCTGTTCTTCTTCCTGGGTTTGTTTGTGCTGGTTTCCGGTGCGCGCGAATGCGGTTTGATCGCCTGTGTGGGCGATGGGCTCAAGATCCTCAACAATGTGCATCCGGTGGCGGTCATACTGATCGTTATGTGGGTGTGCGGCGCGGCGGCGGCAGTGACCAACAATGTGTCGTTCACCGCGGCAGTGGTTTCGATCATCGGACTCTTTATGCAGAATTCGCCCGCGTTCAGCGGCAATCCGGTGCTGTGCGAAATTATGTGGTGGGCACTTGCGCTTTCCGTCTGTCTGGGCGGCAACGGCTCGCTGGTGGGCGCTGCGGCAAACCTGGTGGCGGTAGGTATGGCGGAAAAAGCCGGATTCAAACTCACTTTCGGTGATTTTATGCGCTACGGATTACCGGTGACACTGGGCAGTATGATCATTGCAAGCGCATACATAGTTGTCAGATATGCCTGGCAGGTGGGCTTCTGACAATGGCGGAATACCGTATTGTAAAGCTTGATTCGCTGAACAGTATCCAGCAGCGCGGTTTGCTGGAACTTTTTGTGGAGGCGGATTTTTCTGACAATACGGTATCCTGCAGCTGGCTCGATGATGCTGTAAAAGGTTCGCTGCTGGCGGTTGCGGCAGAGGATGATTCCGGCAGCATCATCGGATTTGCCCGGGTGCTGGGCGATGGTGTAAGTGATTGCTACATACAGGATGTAGTGGTCAAAAGCTCTTGCCGCCGGCAGGGCATCGGCAGAAAATTGATTGAATTTGCACTTGCGGAGCTCAAGAAGCGTTCCATCGACTGGGTGGGGTTGATCGCCACACCGGGCAATGCGGAATTTTACCGCCGCCTGGGATTTGAACCGATGAACGGCTTTACACCTATGGTGCTGAAAAAATATGAATAAAATTCATTCCGGTACTTGAAAAAATTCCAAAAGTATGTTAATATATATCCCAGAGGGATATTGTAAAAAATATTGTATAAACAGTCAGGTAAAAATGTCGGGAAAGATCTTTTCATTGATTCTGCTGCTGGGCGCAGTTGTTGCGTTTGCCGGCTGCACGGAGCGGGAGCCGGATAGTGCAGTTCTGCTCAACCGTGCCGTGGAAAACGGTAGAGTCGGCAAGTGGCAGGAGTGCGAAAAAAACTCACTGGCTGTACTCAAGCGCGATCCCGGAAATATCAATGCGCTGATGCTGCGGTCGCTGGCAAGTGAACACCTCGGCAAAATGGATGTAGCACTGGCAGCAGCCCGGCAGGCAGCGGAAAATGCACCGGAAAATTTTGCCGCACAATATATCTACGGCAGGTTGCTGGCACTCAAAAATGAATCCGCCAAAAGCGCTATCCAGATACTCGAACGCGCCAATAAACTGCGCCCCGGCAACCGCAATACGCTTATACTTCTGGGGCAGTGCAGCAGCAATATCAATGCCGACAACGCCATAGAATATTATCTGGCATTGCCTGAAAAAGTGCGTAAACTGCCGGAAATCCAGACCCGTATGGCAATCTATTACCTTGACCGGCGCGACCGTTCGCCGCGCAATCTGTCGCTGGCGTTTCAGGCACTGCGCAATGCGTATATGACCAGCCCGGATAATCCGGTTATTGTGCTTAATATGGCAAAGTTTCTGGATCATTACATCAAAAATAAACTCAAGGCGGTCGGTTTCTACCGCCGTTATCTGCGTTTGACAGAGCATAATCCGGAACTCAATCCCACCCGCGCCCAGGTGCAGGCGCGTATGAGCGAATTGCGCTGAAGCAGCTGCGATCCAATCTGTCAGATTTCTATAATATTGCCAGCCGGGAAAAATGTCTGTCCGGGCGCAATCCCCCCTGATACTGTGAAAAATCTCAATAAGTTGGATATTTTTGTGGCACGGTTGGCGGATTCGTGCTATATTATCGCCGCAATTGTTTGAATATTATTTAAATAGAGGTTTTTATATGGCTGAATATGAAGCAGTAATCGGTTTGGAAGTCCACGTTCAGGTGCGTACTGCCAGCAAGATGTTCTGTTCCTGCGCCAACACTTTCGGCGCGGAACCCAATACCCAAGTCTGCCCGGTCTGTCTGGGTTATCCCGGCGTGCTGCCGGTGCCGAACAAAGAAGCTATCCGCAAAGCGGTCATTGCCGGTCTGCTGACCGAATGTGAAATCGCGCGGTTCAGCAAATTTGACCGCAAAAGTTACTTTTACCCGGATTTGCCCAAAAACTATCAGATATCGCAGTATGATCTGCCTTTCTGCACCAACGGCTGTATAAAAATCGGCGGCGAAGGCGTAAAAGGTTTTTCCGGCGATGATCTGCCGGCCAAAACCATCGGCATTACCCGCATCCACCTGGAAGAAGACCCGGCCAAGCTCAATCACTATGCCGGAGCCAGCGGTGCGGACTACAACCGCGCCGGGGTGCCGCTGATCGAAATCGTTTCCGAACCGGATATGCGTACCGCTGACGAAGCATACGCCTATTTGACTACGCTCAAAGAAATTATGCAGTACGGCAATATCAGCGATTGCGATATGGAAAAAGGGCAGATGCGCTGCGATGTGAATGTATCTTTGCGCAAGGGCCCCAATGAGCCGTTCGGCACCAAGATCGAGCTCAAAAATCTCAACAGTTTCCGCGCCTCCCACCGCGCTCTGGAATATGAAATCTGGCGTCAGGCGCAGGAACTTGATGCCGGCCGCACGCTGCGGCAGGAAACCCGCGGCTGGAACGATGATACCGGCGAAAGCTACCTGATGCGTACCAAAGAACAGGCGCACGATTACCGCTATTTTCCTGATCCGGACTTGATGCCGGTGACTTTTACCGATGCAGATATCGAAGAATTCCGCGCCAATCTGCCGGAATTACCCGCAGCTATGCGTGCGCGCCTGGTGGAATCGGGGTTGACTGCATACGATGCGTCTGTCATAACTGCTGACCGCCATCTGGCGGCGTGGTTTGACAAAGCTGCCAAAGCGGTAAAAAATCCCAAGATCCTTGCCAACTGGATCATTTCGGAGCTTTTGCGCGAACTGGCGGCGGCGGATCTGGATATCAAGAGTTCGCCGGTCACTCCGGAAGGTTTTGCAGAATTGGTCAACGCTGTTGACGGCGGCACGATTTCCGGCAAGATCGGCAAAGATGTGCTATCAGAAATGTTCACCAGCGGCAAAGGCGCCGGTGAAATCATCAAAGAAAAAGGGCTGGCACAGGTCAGCGATACCGGTGCAGTGGAAGGTTTTGTCGATCAGGCGATCGCCGCCAATCCCGCGCAGGTCGAACAGTTCAAGGCTGGCAATCCCAAAGTTCTGCAATTCCTGGTGGGGCAGGTTATGAAACTTTCCAAAGGCAAAGCCAACCCCAAACTGGTCAGCGAAATATTGACTTCAAAACTCCAATAAACGGGGATCATTTATGAGTACAGATCTGCTTGCCGAACGGTTGCAGAAAGATCTTCTGATCTTTGACGGGGCAATGGGTACAGAGCTTTACCGGAAAAATTTCTTCATCAACGTATGTTTTGAAAATCTGGTGATCTCTGCGGCGGATACGGTTCAGAGCATCCACCAGAGTTATATTGACAGCGGCTGCGACGTACTTACCACCAACACATACAGCGCCAACGCCAACAAACTCTCGCGTTTCGGTCTGGCAGATAAACTCGAAGAAATCTGCTCTTCGGCAGTAAAACTGGCGCGCAAATGCGCTCACAGTGATACATTGATCGCCGGTTCGGTCGGGCCGGTCGGCGAATTGACTTTGGCTTACAAAAATTCCAGCCGCGCAGAGCTGATCGCAGCACCGGCAAAAGTTATGGCAATGGCGGGCGCGGATATGATTATTTTTGAATCCTTGAGTGCGCCGGAAGATGTGGAGGCGGTTGCTGAAGCGTCTGCCAAACTTGCCATACCTTACATAGCAAGTTTTGCGCTGGATGAAGAAGCAAACGGTATTTCCGGCAAAACTCCCTTTGCTGAACTTTTGAATACGCTTATGAAAAGCGCCAATCCGCCGGTTGCACTGGGTTTGAACTGCGGCAACGGGCCGGAAGCTATGCTCAAGTGTTTTGAAAAAGTGCGTGATCTTGTTGCGCTGCCGTGGGTCATCCAGCCCAATGCCGGAGAACCGCGCAAAATCGACAACCGCACTATTTATATGAACAGTCCGGAATATTTTACCACCTACGCTATGCGTTACGCCAATCTGGGAGCCAAAGGTATCGGCGGCTGCTGCGGTATCGGGCCGGCGGAAATCAAAGAAATGGCGCGTTCGGTGCGCCCCTTTGCCCGCGGTAATGCTGCCAGCGCCAAGCCGGTGATCGAAATAGCTTCCGGCGTGGAACCGATGCAGGAAATCCCGCTGGCGGAACGCTCAAAACTGGGGCGAAAACTTGTCAATAAAGAGTGGATAAGCTGTGTGGAGATAACACCGCCGGCCGGATTTGATTTAAGCAATGTTATAGAAAAAGCGCGTATCTGTGCCGCCGCCGGAGTGGATATAATAAATCTGCCGGACGGACCGCGTGCCAGTTCGCGTATATCCTCGATGATATGTGCTATGGAGATCCAGCGCAATGCCGGCATAGAAACCACACTGCACGTCTGTGCGCGCGACCGCAGTCTGATCGGCTTGCAGAGCGAATTGCTCGGTTGTGCGTGCGAAAATGTGCGTAATATACTTTTTATTACCGGCGACCCGCCCAAACTGGGCAATTTTCCCGCCAGCAGCGGCGTATTTGATGTTGATGCCATCGGCTTGACTGAAATGCAGAAGCGCCTCAATCAGGGTATCGATCTGGGCGGCGGTTCGCTGAAAATGCAGACTGCTGCCGTTATCGGAGTGGGGCTTGACCCCAATGCCATAGATCAGGAACGTGAATACCGCCGTATCTGCCAGAAAGCGGAAGCCGGGGCGGATTTTATCGTTACCCAGCCGGTATTCGCCCCGGAAAAACTCTTGAGTTTCCTCAAAAAGATCGAACACTTGCATTTGCCGGTGATTGCCGGTGTATGGCCGCTGGCAAGTTTGCGGAACGCTGAATTTATGCGTACCGAAGTACCCGGCGTAGTCGTTCCTGATTCTATAATGCAGCGAATGGGCTCCAAAAGCGATAAAGATGCCCAGAAAGCGGAAGGTATTGCCATCGCCCGCGAATGTATAGAAGCGATCCGCAGTCAACTTGCCGGAGTTCAGGTCAGCGCCCCGTTCGGCAACGTGCACACCGCCCTGGCTGTTCTTGCCCGGTGACGGCGGTCGGTAATTGAGGAGGGGAAAAAGACCTTTTGAGGGAAGGTTCTTTTTCCCCTCCTCAAACTCCACCCCTTTTTCCCAAACCTTTTCCTGGCACTTTTCTTTTTTTGCAAAAAAAGAAAAGTCCCTTTCAAGTTTAAGAAAAACTTTTTATTCCCAATAATCTACCCATATTGGGAACAGAACGTACGGTTAAAAATAATGGGGTTGTTGCAAAACTTCAAAAAAGTTTGTAACAACTTCATTTTTTTATATTATCAAACTGAAGCAGAATGTTTCAGTTTCTTCTTGCAACTGTTTGATTTTTCACAGAAAAATATTGAAATTAAACAAGTTGGAATTGCTTTTATTGAAATAATAAAAGCAATTCCTGCGAAAGTTTTTGGAGCCGGCTTCATTTCATTACGCCGTGCCAAGAAATGGGGGTCCGCCGTCGCCAAAGGCTATGGCGTGACAAGGTGGGGAAAAGAACCTTTTTTCAAAAAGGTTTTTTCCCCACAAAACAGTTTTGCAACATCCCCCGGAAATATTGCTCTTGCGCCTTTTTACGGCACCAGATATTTCTGTTCCGGGCGGTAACCGGATGAACCGTTCTTTTCAGAAGCACAAGTTACCACATTGCCCTCTACAGTCACCAGATTGACCTTTTTATTGTGACGCACCCCGCTGCAGGTCTTCTGATAACTATACCAGTTATTAGTATAACTTCCACCATTGAGTTCACTTTGCGGCACATCGCTGTTGTTATCGATAAAAATCGCCACCTGATCGAGAGTTTTGGCACGCAAGGGATAATTTGCCGCGTGCTTGTTCATCCACTCTTCAGTTCCGCGACGGTTTTTCAGCACCTTGGGTATAGCATCCACAATGGTGTAAGAGAGTCCGCTTACCGAGTCATTAGTGTGACTGCTTGCCGCGCAGGAAAAAACCGCTTTATCGGCTGTATTAAGTTCATTGAACGCCGTAAAGGTATATTGATATGTCTCTTCAGCGCCCATATAGGCGTTAAGCAGATAGGGCCACGGCACCCCGACAGTATTCATATCACAGCCATTGTTTTTGGAGGGTATAATGTGGTCATCGTTATCATCGGAATAGGCGTTTGCCGCCAGCCCCAGACTTTTAAGGTTGCCAATACAGCTGGCACTTCTGGCACTGTTGCGTGCCGCTGAAAGTGCCGGCAGCAGCATTGCTGCAAGTATAGCGATGATGGCTATTACAACCAGAAGTTCTATCAGGGTAAAGGTGCTCACCTTTACCCGCTTGCAAGCGGGATTTTTCATACATAATTCCTTTCAATTTATTTGAGCTGTTCAAGATTGGGGCGTTCGACTTTGTTTTCCGGAATGGTGAAATCCCAGATCGGCAGATCGAATCTTGCTCCGGCAGCCTTACCCATTGCAGTAAAGTATTTTTTCCAGTTGCCGCCGTCGATGGCAAGCTCGGAGTTGCCGAACGGCTGGGCGGCAAAGTAAATAACCTTACCCTTGCCGAAATTATTCTGAATGGCAGCCGCCGAATTATCCGGATATCTGCCGTAAATCTGACCGGTAACACCGGCAACGCTGTAGCACTCCTGCTGCATACCGGTGGGGATCTTTATATGGCTGTTGGGGGTCAGCGGAACCGTGTTGCTTCCCAGACGGATAGTGGCAGCTGGTTTGCGGACTTTTATGCGTTCCACCCCGGTGAATCTGGCGCGTTCCGCCACCGGAGTACCGTCGATATTCCACGAAAGGAACCGCGGGTCGAACACAACCAGTGTGCCGCCATTTTTGACATAATTCATCAGCATAGCGGTCAATTCCGGATCGGTGTAGGTCATTTTGGGCACATAAACAAGTTTGTAGTTTTCCAATTTATCCAGCTGACGCTTGAGCGTGGTGGTGCTTATAAAGTTAAAATCACTCTTGAGCTGTTCGCCCAGAATACCGTAAAGCGAATATGCCGCCTGCACCACATTGTCGCGCAATGCATACTGGTCATACAGCGAAAAGAGTATGGCGGTATTGGCTTTGCCCGGCAGTTTGACTTTGTCCATCGAACCGACCAGTTTGTTTATGCCAAGCATTTCCAGGAAGCAGTCATAGATATTGGTTGCCGCTTCTGCACAATACCACATAAGTCCATCGGCACCGTTTTTCATAGCCTGGCTTGCCCATTCACGCATATCTGAAGGCACCGGACGGCCGCTGCAGTAAATGAATGCCTGCGGCATAACCAGAGTCATAACTCCCGGCGCCAGATCGTTGAGCATACGCGTGGTGAAACCGGTGTGATACAGCGCGCGGGCGCTGCCGAAAACATAACGGGCACTGGTCGGATAGGGGTCAACCGCCAGAATATCAGCAACGCCTTCATAAAGTGCATAATCCAGCGGAGCCATACCGCCACAGGTATTGTTGGTACCCATCTTGAACGGCACGCCGGGCAGAACCTTTTTCAGTTCCGCCTGCCAGATCTTGTTGGCACGCAGAAATTCGTCATTGATCCAGCGGCAGGTGGCAATACGCTTGAAGTCAATGTCTTTATCATCGGCACTGAAATCATCGGAGAGACCGTATTTACCGGCGCCGTACTCTTTTTTGATCTTTTCAGAAAGTTTATCCAGCGCTGCAGCATTTTTGGAATTGAGTGTTTTGCTGAAAATTTCTGTATAGCCGTTGAACGGTTCATCCATACCCATAACAAATCCGGTCATCTTGTAAAGCGCGTAATGGCGGTCTTTGGGCAGATTGCGGATCGCTTCGGTCATCCGCTCGATCAAAACCGGATCCACCGGCGACACTTTGCGCGAATCACGCGCCAGAATATAGGCGGCACCGCGTTCACGGGCAATACGGTCGTGCGCACTGGAGTGCATACTGTAGGGGAACTTCATTCCATACTTTTTATTGAGTTCGTACATCTTTTTGGCACCGCCGTCCAGATAATTCGGAGCCCAGGGCAGCGGCGGACCGAACATACCGCTATTGCCGTAGGCATTCAGAAGATCATTCTGCCAGCGGTTGAAACCTTTATCGCCGACTTTGGCTATCAGATTTTTGGAAAAGCTGCCCTTGTCGGTTCCGTGACTCCACGCACCGACCATATATTTACCGGGCACGCCCTTTTCCAGCAAAGCTTCAAACTTGGGATTGGCACGGTTGATGGTGTAGGAAAACTTTTCCACCTTGCGGCTGCGGGTCAGAGTCAATTTGCCGTTACTGATGACCAGTTTACCGAATTTTGCCGGTTCATTGAAACCGCCGTCGGTGTGGTTCCAGGTGCCGTTTTCGTTGATATTTTTATTTTCATAAGCTATATTGATCATCAGGTTCAAACCATCTTCGGGCTTCAGGCCCATATCCGCCCACGGAATCATCATCCGGCTTTCCCAGCCGGCGGCGGTCTTGGCGGCACTGACTTTGTAATTGGCACTGTTCCAGGTGGTATCATCGCGCCACGGGTCGCCATCCTGTTTCTGATAGATCAATGCATCATACATTGCACCGTTGCTGTTGACCACAAAGTGCCAGCCCTTGTTGATGGCAGGGTTGAAAAGGAAAATTTCGTTGCAGTCATCCAGCCACAACTTGCTGTCGCGTTCATCTTTGGATGTAAATTTTGCTCTGGCGGGCGCACCGTTATTGCTGAAAGCAAAGTAAAGCGCTGTCTGGTCGGCGGCCACCTGAACCAGCGGCTGTTCCGTCGCCGGAACCGAATTGGCAAAAAAGCCGGCCACCGGCTGTTTGGGATTCCACACCGCACGGGTAAGCGGTGCAGCAAAGGGTATATTGCTTTTGGCAATCGGCACAGTCACATTATCTTCGCCGATACCGAAATAGAGGTTGTTGAGATAGTATTTATTGGCTTTTCCGGCAAAGCTGAAGACAAACTGCATACCGGCAGTTTCCGGCGGAACCACCGCAAAAAATTCTACACTCTGCCAACTATTTTTGACTGCAAAAGTGTGTGTCGAATAACCTGCCGAACCATTGGCTCCGCCGGCTTTGTAATAGTTGAGTTTGAGAACGCCTTCGCCGGCACTTTCGCCCCTGATATTGAACTTGACCTGAATGGTCGCCGGACCGGATGCGAATCTGAAGCCGCTGTAAAAACTGGATTGATTGCCCTGATGGGTCATTTCAATTACGCCGTGACCTTCGTACTTTTCACCCGGCACCACGGCTATGCGGCCTTTGGCGGCGCCGGAACCGGTCAGCCACGGACGGGCATCAAAGCGGTAGAAATTTTTCATCGGCAGATTACCGGCCGCCATCAGAAGCGGCGATGCGGCCAACAGCAGATACAGCAGTTTTTTCATAAAAACATCCTCTTTTGCAACAAAATTTTGATATTACTCATATAACGTTTTCAGTGAATATAAACAATATAAAATATGTTGTCAAGAGTAAAAATAAATATTTTTCAAAAAAAATAGCCTGCCCGGTGTCATTTTTGTATAAAAATAGCCCCCTGATTCAGGTGCATTCCGCCGTCAACGGGAATTATTACGCCGGTAAGCGAGGGATTCTGCCACAGAAAAACTGCAGTATTGACAACTTCCTGAACTCCAACCGGTTCGCCGGTAACCACCCGTTCCAGAATTTTTGTCATACCTTTTGCAGTGCAGTTTACCGGCGGCAGCACCGGTCCCGGAGCGATTGCCGCCAACCGTTGCAGCGGCGCGGCGGTGCGGGCAAGTTCCACGATTTTATGTGCCAAAGCTATACGCGTGGCAAGGTAGGAATCCACACCTTCCGGTACCGGTTCAAAAATTTTGATCCCGCCATCGGGGTTCAGAACATCGCAATCAAGCACAGTTATTGCCACTGTTTTGCGTCCGCGGGCTGCTGTTTGCTGATGAGTTATGATCTCCAGCGGGGCATTGTAATTTACCTGCCAGTAGCGTTCCCGGTTTTCTGCGGTTTCGCGGTTGCCGGGTGGAGTCAGGCGATAAACGCTGGCATTGTTTATCACCAGATCCATTGCAGGGAGAGTGTCAATCATATTTCTGCGGGCAGCCGGATCGCTCAAATCACACTCCACAATATGGTGGCAGGCGGGATTTTTCAACTCTTTACGCAACTCTTCCGCCGCCTGACGCGACTGGTTGACGTGGATATAAACAGCAAACTCCAACTCTGCAAATTTTCTGACCAGAGCCGCTCCGATGCGTTTGCCGCCGCCGGTTATCAATACGCTTTTTTTCATAATTCCAGACGGGTCTCCAGATATTTTTCAAAAAATTCTTTTGCCAGCGGCGCACAGTTTCTGCCTCCGGAACGGCCCTCTTCTACCAGAACGGCAAGCGCATAACGCTTACTGCCTTTTCCGGTAAAGGCGGTAAACCAGGTATTGTTGATCCTGCCTTTGGGGGTATCAACTTCGGCGGTACCGGTTTTGCCGTAAATAACAAACTTATCGCTGCGGGCACTGCGTCCGCTGCCCTGCGGGGCATTCACCACCTGATACATACCTTTGTGTATCAAATCCATTGCACCGTCGGGCAATTGCCAGCTGGCACTCAAGCGCGGCTGATTGCGGAACAGCAGATTGCCTTTATCATCATAGACCTCTTTAAGCAATATTGTTTCGTACAATTTGCCGCCGTTGGCTATTGCCGCGGTAAAACGCGCCGCCTGCAGCGGAGATACCAGCACCATACCCTGCCCGATGGAGATCAATGCAGTATCCACATCGCGCCACTTGCGGTCAGCTGATTTTATCACTGCTTCCGGATTCAAGCCGGTCGTGCCGCCGGTTTCCAGTCCGGTAACGCCGCCGATACCGGCGAGGCTGTACATTGCCGCCAGTTTTTCCGCGCCGATCTCCACACCCATTTCAATAAAATAATCGTTGCAGGAGCGTTCGATAGCCGTAACCATATCAAGTTCACCGTGTCCGTAACGGTTGGCACAGGATATGCGCGAACCGTTGATAATGCTGCGGCCGTCGCACTCAATGAGCCGCTCCGGATCCCAGTTGTTCTGCAAAGCCGCCAGCGCCGCTAATGGTTTAATGATCGATCCGGGCATATATCTGCCCCGTGCAGCCCGGTCAAACATCGGCAGACCGGGATCCTGAACCAACTGCCGGTAATACTCATTTTTCCACACCGGAGTAGTGCGCGATATATCCAGATGCGGCGATGAAACCAACGCCAGGATCTCCCCGCTGCCGGCATCAAGCAATACCAGTGCGCCGCGCTTGTTGCGCATAAGTCTTTCGCCGATCCGCTGGGCACGGCTGTCCAGGGTCAAAACCACATTGTTTCCCGACAGCGGCGGCTGATACTGCAAACGCCGTTTGCTTACATAACCCAGATGATCGACCTGCATAAGTTCGCAGCCGGGAAAACTGTGCAGCCCGGCGGTTGCCTCGTTACCGGCAATACTGTCAAAAGCGCGTTCGGCTCCGCTCCTGCCTTCGTGGTCGGAACGGTAATAAAAATAATCGCGGCGGTCGAGCGCCTGACTGGCTTCTTCGGCACGGGTAAAGCCGATCACCAGCGATGCCAGATCCTTTTGCGGATAATTCCGCACCGGACTGATCTCCACCCCCAGCCCGGGCATCTGCGGCATCAGCTGATAGGCGCGTGCCAGTTCTATTTCAGAGAGATTCTTGTAAATCTCCAGCGGCAGACCGGGAGCGGTGCGTATGTGCCGCAGGATCTTTTTTTCGGTCAATTCATCCGGACGGTTGAGTTCATTGGCAAGTTTTGCGGCAATATTGCGGATGTTTTCAATAGTGCGCCGGCGGGAATTGCGGCGCATTTCCTGCAGATAAAAAACCAGATTGTAACTTGGTGCATTGTCTGCCAGAACCGTATAGTCCGAACTGAATATCTTACCCCGCAACCCCGGCAGACGCACCCGCCGCACCGACTGGCGCGAAACCGATCTGCGGTAACGTTCGCCCTGATGGATCTGCTCGTACCACAGCCGCGCCAGCAAAACGGTAAATCCCGCCAGCATCACCCCCGCCACAATAAACAGCCGGGCGCGGAAATTATTGAGCGCAGTATTCATCGTTTGATCCCCCCTTTGCGGGTCAGGAACCGGGGCAGCCCCAGATATTCGCCGGCAGCTTCTTCCAGCAGCAGCATAAAAACAAACAGTCCCGCCGATACCGCAGCGCTCCAGAGTATTTTCAAGATCAGCCAATGAAGTTCAAATTGATAACTGCCCGCAGCAAAAGTCCTGTACAATACCGCCATTAAAGCCGGAAGCGCGTTCAATACCCCCGCACACGCACCGGGCTGCCAGAAGCGTATGTTTATATCTTCATCGTGCCGTTCTATCCACCAGTTCAACACCCCTGCCGCCAGCGGATTTATCAATACATACAGCAGATTCCAACTGCCGCCGTACAGTATTGCCAGAGTCATACCGCTGAATAATCCGGCAATCAAGCCCCAAGTGCGCCCCATTGCCAGAGCTGTACAAAACACCCCCAGCAATGAAAAAGGCAGTGTCAGCCCCCAGTTGCCCAGCACCAGCTGCAGCAAAAGCAGTATAAACTGGCTGAAAATTACAAAAACTGCTCTGTTCATTGAATTCCTTTGCCCGGCTGATTCTGCTTTTCGATCCGGGCAATCATCACACTGCGCAGATAACTGTAGTTTCCGGCAGGGCGCATCACGCCGCGCCGGTAAAGCCGGTTGCCGAACGGCAGACTGGTCTGCTCTATGCTTTCCAGATTGCCCAGCCACAAACCTCCGGGGATATTGGCTTCATACCCGGTGGTGTACAGAGGTTCATTGCGCGAAAAAGTCTGATTTGCCGGCAGCGACCCCACCGCCGCTCTGCCGCCGCTGGGCGGAGCAAAATCTCCGGCATTGAGAAACCCCACGGCTCCGGACTCCGGCAGACTTACAGAAATACGGAAATCCGGATTGATAACACTGATCACCCGCGCGCTGTATTTGCCGACATTTTCATCGATCACCCCCAGCATTATGACTCTGCCGGAGCTGTCGGGCGCCGGAGCCAGCACTGCCAGCCCCGGCTGTATGCCGTCGCGGCTGCCGCGGTTGATGATAAAACCGCTGTCCCACATCCAGGGATCGCGCAAGATAACATCGGCGGCAATATAACTGTACCCGGGCAGCGGAGAGAGTTTGAGCATTGCCCGAAGCTGGCGGTTCTCCTCCTGCAAACGCTTGTTGGCGCTGTTTTCGCCCGCCAGAATCAGATTCTGTTTACGCAGAGTTTCGACCTCTTTTGCCAGACGGCTGCGGCTGTGCAGTTTAAGCGACTGGTCGGCAAGCGTACCTTCAACAGCTTCGTCCAGCAGCAGATAAGGTGCAAAAAAATTCCCCACGATCCGCTGCCACGGCGCACAGCAGCACAGCAGCAGCACCAGCGGCACTGCCAGATACCACGCCAGCTGCCCCTGGGAACGCATCCGGCTGGCGCCTGCCGGACGGGGAGTTTTTTTTCTGCGTTTTATGCCTGACATATATCTATCCAACTTTCTTTACTGTTGATAAATATAATACCCAAAGCGGTGTTATGCAATTTTTGCAGCCTAAAAACAGTTATTTTTAAGTGTCAATACGGCACTTGCAACTTGCATTAAGCAGAATCAAGCGTTATTTTAATAACAGAATATTTCAAGTGAACACTTTTACGAAGGAAATCTTTTACAATGTCTGTACAATGGCCCCATATTTACTTTCTGGCAATGCTTGCTGCCGCGGCACTGCTTTTAGTACTGACCCCGGCAGCGCAGAAAGCTGCCGCCAAACTGGATATTATGGACCGACCCAGCGACGAAAAACATAAATTCCACGGCAAAGCCACCCCCCTGCTGGGCGGCGCGGCAATGTTCAGCGGCTGGCTGATCGCATTAGCCGGCGGCCTGATCATCTGGCACCAGCTGGGCAATGTGGAAAATCTTTCGGAAATCAACCGTTATCTTGCCGGAGCCGATTCCGTTACCGGCAGGATCATCTGGCTGGCGGCAGGAGCCGCGGCGGCGGTGATCCTGGGGACTTTTGACGATGTAAGGCACCTGAAAGCGCACTGGAAGTTTCTGGGCCAGTTTATTGTGGCTCTGATCGCCACGGGCCCCGGCGGCATCCGGATAACATTGTTTGTAACTGCGCCGTGGTTCGGTTTTGCTGTGACCGTTTTCTGGTTTATGATGCTTATGAACGCCATCAACTTTTTTGACAATATGGATGGTCTGGCAGCGGGTACCGGCGCGATCGCGCTGATACTTTTTACTGTGGCGGCAGGTTTCCAACAGCAGTATTTTACCGCCTGTTTGAGTGCAATCGGCGCGGGCTGCGCACTGGGTTTCTGGTTTTACAACTATGCTCCGGCATCGATTTTTATGGGCGACGGCGGCAGTCATTTTCTCGGTTATCTGCTGGCAGTGGCAAGTGCCGGAACCACCTATTTCCGCAGCGATGTTACCGCCAGTAAAATCTCGGTGTTGATCCCGCTGTGCATTCTTGCCGTACCGATATTTGACGCTATAACTGTTACCGTGGTGCGTGCGTTCCACGGCAAACCGTTCTGGATAGGCGACCATAACCATATATCGCACCGCTTTGTCCGGATGGGACTGACCCGCAAACGGGCGGTTCAGCTGGTGCATATACTCTGTCTGCTGACCGGTCTGGGCGCACTGCCGATGCTCTGGGGATCACTGGCAACCGTCGCAGTGGTGGTTATTCAAATGGTACTGGTTTTGAGCTTAATAACCATTCTGCAATATGCCGTTATTCCGCAGGATCTGGATGCGGTGGTACCGCCGGATAAAAATTCAGAAAACAGCAAATGAACATAAAAAGACTTGTCGCGCGCAACATTGCCGACGGCACCGGCAATACGCTTTACCCCGGGCGCATAATTGTGAAAAACTCCCGCATTGCCGCCGTGGAAAAGGGGTTGTTTCTGCCGGAGGAAGGCGATCTCTTTTTTGATGAAAATCACCTTATCGCCCCGGGATTCATCGATGCTCACGGCCACTCGGATATATCGCTGGCAGCAATGCCGGATGCCGCCGGAAAAACCGCGCAGGGCATTGCTTTTGAAATCTCCGGTAATTGCGGCTTGTCGCCCTTTCCATTGACTGAACACAATTATGAACACTTGTGCACTCTTTACCGCCAGTACAAGGTCGGTTTGAACTGGAAAAATTACACATCCTATATAACTTGCCTGCGCTCGCTCCAACCTGCACTGGAACTTTTTCCGCTGGTCGGGCACAACACTCTGCGTGCAGCTGCTGCCGGGTATGAAAAAGAGCGTTTAAGCCCTGAAGAACTGCAAACGATGCTCGATTGCCTGGAAAATGAACTGCAGGCCGGAGCTTTGGGGCTTTCGTTCGGGTTGCTCTATGTGCCGGGCTGTTTTGCAGATTGCAATGAAATCATTGCCTTGATGAAAATTGTTGCACGGCACAACAAACTCTGTACCGTGCACTTGAAAAGTGAAGGCGATCTGCTGGAGGAATCTCTGCAGGAAATGATTGACTGCGCCCGCGGTGCCGGTTTGCAAAAACTGCATTTGAGCCACCTGAAAACTGCCGGTGAAAGCAATTTCCACAAAATCGATGCCCTGTTGAATGCATTGGATTGTAAAGACTTGTGCATTACCGGCGACTGCTACTGCTACAACGCCTCTATGACCCAGTTGAGTGTGATAATGCCCCGCGATTTTGATAAATATGATGATATAAAAATTATGGAAATACTGCAGGATAAAGTTGCTTATCAGCAGGCTTTGCGCGGTTTACAGAATGAACGCCCCCCCGGGTACTGGCAGAAAGTCCGGATCGTTTCCGCCCCGGCGGAATACAGCTGTTTCAATGGTGTACTGTTAACTGAAGCAGCAGAAAAACTCCATATTGCAAGTGAAGAACTTTATCTTGAAATCATCAGAAAAGATGCTCCGGGCGCCGTGGGAGCGTTCCACACGCTTTCGCAAAAAAATATGGAACTGCTTGCCGCGCACCCCCGGGTGGTTCCGGGCAGTGATGAAAGCGCCCGTTCGCTGACGACCGCATTCGGCAGCAGTCACCCGCGCGGATTCGGCAATCACGCCGAATACTTTGCCTTGCGGAGAAAACAGGGTGCCGATCTCTGTACTGTTATAAAGGAAATGACCTCAATACCGGCAAGTATATTCAATTTACCGGATGCAGGAACCATAAAACCCGGTGCGCGGGCGGTTTTCACCTGTCTTGATCCGGAAAAATACCAATCACGCGCCACTTTTGCCGCGCCGCACCAATTGGCTGCCGGGGCAGAATTGATACGCCTGTAATACAGCTGTCGATCCCGGCGGGCGCCGTCGGTAAAGAGCATTTCCACTTGAGTGGCTGTATTAAAGTATATCGCTGTTGAGAACTTCGTTATTTACTGCAGTATGAACCAATCTGTTGACCAGTTGGAAACGCATAACACAAAAGCTCAAATATTATTTATGAACTTAATTCACGCAGTTTTTCTTCCCGCAGGGCATCGATATAACTTTCGCCGTAAAGCGAGCGCAAAAGTTTTATATTGAACTCATAAAAAAGCTGTGCATCGGGGCGCACGATCATTTCCTGCCGGGACATTTCCAGCATCTTGCGCCGCAATGTACCGTCTTTGCGGAATTTTTCCAGATAACGCATCAGCGTACGGGGGCTCAATTCGGTAAACTTTTTCTGTCCGAAATCTTCAATATATCCCGCAGCAATAACCGATGCCAGATTTTCCTGTGCCGAACGCATACCGCAATCGGCAAGAAAATCTTCGATCATCTCCAGACAGCGCACTTCATCGAACACCGGGAACGTGATCTCGCGTCCGCGCGAAAGAATGTTGATCGGAAACTGGAAATTGCTTGCCAGTATAAACATAATATTTTCCGGCAGTGACGCACTGCCCCCGACATTGGTGCGGAAACTGTACCAGTTGATCCGGTCAGGCTCTATATCATCAAAAAATACCGCAAAACGGCGGCGTTTCCGCAAAGACAATCTGCCGATAAGTTCATCGAGCGTTTCCAGCGATTCGGGTTCGGCAAAAATCAGTGTGACATTCTCCTGATTCAATGCGTAGGCTATGCTGAACTGGGTCTTGCCCAGCCCCGGCAGACTTGATATAAGCAAAGGCACATTGCCCGCCCCGGCGGAAAATTCCTGCAGGTGATTGCGGAACTGTTCGCGGACACCGCAAAAGCCGAAAAACTTTTCCACCGGCACCGGTTTTATATTGCAGCTGTAAAAATTCCCGTTGACATACCGGAATGTGCGGCTGTGGGCAAAGGGATCGCGCAAAAGTGCCATTTCCACAATCTTTTCCGGCGCATCGTGCAGAACACTCCTGCCGCCGAAACAGCCGGGTGCCGCCGGATTGATATGTTTGTTGTCAAAAAGTTTACGCAGTTCAGTTATACCATTTTCCACATCCATAAAATTATTGCGGTAAAACTCGATCTGGGCAAACTCCATTGAGGATTTTTTCAGATAATTGGCTATATCAAGGCGATTGACTATGAGCATTTCAAAAAAATCATCTTCCAGCACTTCCAGCAGGGTTTTACCGGGAGTCAGGCGCACAATGGCGTTGACGGCCTCACAGCAGTTCTGCTCATTTTCAGGATCAGCGGCGCTTTCAAAAGCCCGGTAAAGCAGTGAAACAACTTCTGCGTGCAGGCAGTTGAAAATATTTCCGGAGTTTTCCGCACTCTTATATACATCAGCAAAGAGTGTACGCAGCCCCCCCGCCGCAGAAAACATTATATCTTTGCTGCAGAGCTTCATTATTTCAAACTTCCCTTACCATTGCTTCGCCGGGGGCGCCAGTTAAATAACGCCCGCTGGGCAGTTTGCGGAAAAATGAATCTTCCGGCAGGTTTATAACCAGAATTTTATCGCTGTTGATTGCACGGTTTGCCCAGCTGTAAAGTGCAAAAAGTTCATCCAGATCCCAGTGGCGCAAAACTTTTTTACCCGGCCGTTCCAGGTGACCGGCATCATCGCACACGCTTACATCGGGCAGCTGCAGAGCCACATTGCTGCCGCCGTCCAGCTGACGGATCTTTTTACGCAGCACTTTGCGTACTGACGGAGCACGGAAACACTCGCACTTGACCTCCTTTTGCAGATCAACTGCGACTATCTGCGGATTTTCCGGAGTTTTTGCCTGACTTCTGCCCCACGCCACATAATAATTGAACCGCCACGGACGGCGTTCAACAACTTCATCACCGGCTATCGCCACCACGCGCCGTCTGACTTTAACTGCATCGCCGCACTTTTCAATGCTCCACCGGGTATCACCGCAGCCCAGCATACGCCACCAGTCGCCGCCGCAGCCGAGTTCCAGCTGCATACCGTCTGCATCCGTTAAAAGCATCAACGCAAAGGGCGTTTTTGATGAATAAACAACCCCTTCGGCAAGTTCCAGATTTTTCATCTGCCACGCCGCACCGGGTTCCGGCAGGGTTTCGACGATTTCAAGTTTGCTGTATTCGCCGGGGAAGATGAGTTCTTCAAGCTCAAAATTGCGGATTATTTCGCCTCTGCCGGGTTTGACATCCACGCGAACTTCCAAAAGTCTGTCGCGCAAGGTCAGCGCGCGGTCGATAACCGATTCGCCGCCGAACGGAAAGACATTCTGCGACTCCACTGCCACTTCGGCGTTATCCAGTTTACCGTGAAAGCGGCACTTTTCGCTCACCGCGTTGCTTTCGCTGCTGTTATTGAGCTTGCTCCAGGCTATATCCAGGAGAGTCGTCCCGCGACGGGTGTCGGTCAGACTCCACATAATCTGCCGATCAGTTGAAGAAACAAATTTCCACGCGCCGCCAAATGCTTCAAGGCTCATTTTACCACCTTGAATATTTCGTTGATAGCTTTGTAGGCAATATCGCGCGGCGCACTGTTGGCAAACCCCAACGGAGTGATTGCTTCCACGCTCCACGGGGCTTCCACTTGCATAACTTTATTGAGTTTTGCTTTTTCAAAAGCGCATATCCAGCAAGTTCCCAAACCTTCAGCCGCGGCGGCAAGCACCAGATGCTCCATAGCTATACCCAGATCGATCTCCGCTGCCGGAGTACCTTCCAGACGCGTCCAGCAAGTTGAGTAATCCGCCATTGCCACCACGATTGCCGGAGCTTCAAGCAGCCACGGCTTGGGATAACACTCTCCGATCGCTTTGCGCAGAGCAGCATTGAACACTATCTCGAACCGCCAGGGCTGACGGTTGCACGCCGAGGGCGCACACTGCACAGCGCGCATAATATTCTGCAAAGATCCTTCCGGTATGGCGCGGCTGCTGTCATAGCCGCGGAAACTGCGGCGCTGCTGCAAAACTTCGTAAAAATCCATAGTGTACATTTACTTTTTCAGCGACCGCAGGAATTTGCGGTAACTGGTTTCGTTCATCATATCATCAAGTTCGGAATCATCGATATTATCTATCTTGCAGATCCAGCCCTTTTCTTCGGGCGAATCATTGATCAGCGACGGTTCACTTTCCAGTTCTTCATTCACTGCCACTATCGTGCCGGAAAGCGGAGCGTAAATGCTGTGTGAATTTTCCAGCGATTCAAGCAAACCGATATCATCACCGACAATAATATCTTCGTCTTCCATCGGCAGTTCGATGTAGTTGATCTCGCCAAGTTCATCAATGGCGTGCTGGGACATACCTACGGTGGCTTCGTCACCGCGGATTTCCACCCAAACGTGATCTTCGGTGTAATACTTCATAAAATTCTATCCTTTCGCGCTCTCCCGGGCCTCGCAATTTGTTCTTCTATGATTTTACAGTATAGACGGAAAAATGCAAGTCTGCAACCACATTTTTTTGCAAAAAAGTTGTTTTTTTCTTAAAAACAGCCCGTTTCAGCTGTTTTTTATCAGATTCAAAAACTCGGTGCGGGAGCGTGAATCACTCCGGAAACTGCCCAGCATAGAGCTGGAAGTCATCACCGAATTCTGTTTTTCCACTCCGCGCATACGCATACAGAGGTGCTGGGCTTCCATAACCACCCCCACACCTTCAGCGCCCACGGTATCCATAATGGCGTGCGAAATCTCCTTGACCAGCCGTTCCTGGATCTGCAGACGGCGTGCAAACATATCGACTATGCGCGCTACCTTGCTGACACCCAGAATGCGGTCAGTGGGTATGTAGCCGACGTGGCACACACCGAAAAACGGCAGCATATGGTGTTCGCACAAACTGTAAAACTCTATATCGCGCACAATTACCATATCATCGGACTCGGCTTTAAAAACAGCACCGTGCACCACATCTTCAAGTTTCTGGCTGTATCCGCGCAACAGATATTCGTAACTGCGCGCCACCCGGTCGGGGGTCGCCAGCAGCCCTTCGCGCTCCGGATCATCGCCGGAAGCACCGATTATCAGTTGGGCGGCCTTTTTGAAATCATCGTATTTTTCCACAAATATATCCTTTCACCGCTCCGTAAACAGGCAGATTTCACATTGTATGTTTCCCAATTAACATAGCGCATATTATGATTTATTCAAACTCTGATTTGAAAAATCAGCGTTTATGTAGTAAATTATATAGATTATTTTTATTAAAAACCATAAAACCGGGTAATTATTATGAGTCAGGCAATCCGCAATGTAGCAATTATAGCACACGTTGACCACGGCAAAACCACACTGGTTGACCAGATCCTCAAGCAGTCCAAGATTTTCCGCGCCAATCAGGATGTAGATAACCGTTTTCTGGACAATAACGATCTGGAACGCGAACGCGGGATCACGATCCTTTCCAAAAATATCGCAGTGCAGTACCGCGATGTCAAGATCAATATTATCGACACTCCCGGACACAGCGACTTCGGCGGACAGGTGGAACGTGTGCTCAAACTCGCCGACGGTGTGCTGCTTCTGGTCGATGCCGCAGAAGGACCGATGCCCCAGACCAGATTTGTGCTGGATAAAGCGCTTTCGCTCAAACTGCGCCCGGTGGTGGTCATCAATAAGATCGACAAACCCGATGCCCGTCCCGATGCAGTATGCAGCGAAGTCTTTGACCTGTTCTGCGAACTCGGCGCCGATGATGAACAGCTCGATTTTCCGGTTCTGTACGCCAGCGGCCGCGACGGCTGGGCGGTAACTGACCTCAAGGCTCCGCGTGAAGGTATTCTGCCTTTGATGGATGCCATTATTGACCACATTCCGCCGGCACCGCTGCGCGAAGGCCATATCCAGCTGCAGGTGGCAACGCTCGATTACTCTGAATTTGTCGGCAGAATCGGTATCGGGCGTGTCTATCGCGGCACGCTCAAGATCAACGAACCTCTGTGCGTTATCAAGCGCGACGGCACAATCAAACCGGTTCAGCTCAAACAGCTGCTGACTTTTGACGGTATTTCGCGCACAGAGGTCGAAGAAGTAACCTGCGGCGAACTCTGTGCAGTTGTAGGCGTGGAAGATATCGATATATCTGATACTATCTGCGAACTTGAACACCCCGAAGCAATGCCGCCGATCGCCATTGACGAACCGACTATTTCAATGCTTTTCCGGATCAACGATTCGCCGTTTTTCGGCAAGGAAGGCAAATTTGTCTCCAGCCGTCATCTGCGTGACCGGCTTTTCCGCGAATGTGAACGCGACGTGGCTCTGCGTGTGGAAGAAACCGCCGACGGATTTGTTGTTTCCGGCCGCGGCGTGCTGCACCTGGCGATCCTGATCGAAACTATGCGCCGCGAAGGCTATGAGCTGGCAGTCGGCAAACCGCGCGTGATCATCCGCGAAATCGACGGCGTGCAGCACGAGCCGGTGGAAGAACTCACCGTGGATGTACCCAACGATGCCGCCGGCAAGATAATTGAACTTGCAGGATTGCGTAAAGGTGAACTTTTCCATATGGAAGCCCGCGGCAACCGCCAGAAACTGGAATTTGAGATCCCGACCCGCGGTCTGATCGGGTTCCGCAGCAAAGCGCTTACTATGTCAGGCGGCGAAGCCATTGTTGCCAGCCGTTTCCTTAAGTATGTACCGTTCAAAGGCGAACTTCCCGGCAGATCACTCGGGGTTATGGTCAGTATGGGAAGTGGCAAAGCGCAGGCTTTTGCCATTGATGCTCTGCAGCTGCGCGGATTCTTCTTCATCGATCCGGGCGTGGATACTTACGAAGGTATGATCGTAGGCGAACACTGCAAAGAAAACGACCTGGTGGTCAATGTCCAGAAAGCCAAACAGCTGACCAATTTGCGTGCCTCGGGTTCCGACCGCAACCTCAAGATCGCTCCGGCAAGAAAAATGAGTCTGGAACAGGCGCTGGAATATATTGAAGACGATGAACTTGTGGAAGTCACACCGCAAAACATCCGACTGCGCAAGATCTTCCTGACCGAACTTGAAAGACGCCGCAATCATATCTGAAGCAGGAAAACAGCGTATGCTTACCGACAATAAAAATATCAATTGGAAGTGGAACCTCTTTTTGATGTGGCTTTCGCAGCTGCTGGTGCTGGCGGGTTTTGCCGCAGTTATGCCGTTTATTCCACTTTTCATCAAAGATGAACTGCATATTGCTGATGACGGGGTACGCGGGGTATGGATTTCAGTATTCCATTTTCTCGGATCGTTCGGTTATGCAGTTTTCTGTCCCATCTGGGGAGCGCTTTCTGACCGCTTCGGTGTCAAACCGATGCTGCTGCGCGGTACTTTCGGTACGGCATTGATCTTTCCGCTGATGGCGTGGGCAGGTTCGCCGCTGTGGCTCTCGATACTGCGTTTTGCTTCGGCGGCGTGCGCGGGAACCACTGCTGCGGCGCAAATTCTGCTGGTAAAAAATACCCCTGAAGATAAACAGGGTTTTGCGCTGGGGGTACTCTCCACAGCAGTATGGAGCGGGGCAATGCTCGGCAATGTGCTGGGTGGTCTGATCGTACACTATTACGGATACAAAGCAACTTTTATCATCTGCGGCGTAATGTATTTTCTGGCAGGTTTTCTGGTGCTGCCGGCGCGTGAAAACTTCAAAAAAACCGCTGTCCAGACGCTCAAAAAGCCGCATTTCAGTATGCCGATGCTGCCCAAATTCACATCCGCAGTCTGGATGATTATTACTATGATGTTCGTTGCCGGATTTGTACGCTATCTGGAAGTACCCTATCTGGCAATGCAGATCGAAATTATTGCCGGGGCGGAAAAAGCCGCTTACTGGACGGGGATCATCAGTGCATTTGTATCAGTGGGTGCGCTGCTTTCCGGTATGCTTACGGGCTATTTATCAGATAAATACAAGCCGTTATATATCCTCATACCCAGCTTTGTCATAACGGTGATAACTCTGCTGATCCAGGCATATTCGCGTGATCTCTTTATATTCGGATTCAGCCGTACACTTATGTACCTTGCCGGGGGCGGGGTCTTTTCGGTATTGCAGAAAATGCTTACTGCCGCCGCGCCCAAACGCAAACGGGGCAAGGTGTTCGGTTTTTCCTCCACGGCGCACAGCGGCGGAGTTATGCTTTCCACTGTGGCAGCGGGCGGAGTTATCTACATATTCAACGTGCAGGCAGTGTTCATAACCGCGGCAGTGCTGACCGCACTTATGATACCGTTCTTCATATCGGGTATGCGTCAGCTTATGCGTCAGAAATACTTTTCAACGCAGTTCAACCGTCTGTTCGAAAAATAATCTGTTTGATCAGGCGGTATAAAACCTTTGCTTAACGGAGCGTGTTTCTGCCCAGTGCGTTTTTCTGCCAGCGGCCGCGGAAATATGTTATATAGGTAATAATACAGCCGGTACTGAATCCGAAAATACCATTCCACCAGATTATCCGGTAGCCTATAATGTTGCTGTCTTTAAATATATAAGTCGATGCCACGCGCAGTGAAAGCGCAAAAAATGCCACCGCCATCGGAACAAAAACGTGCCGTGTCCCCTGAAATACACCAAAAAGCGGAACATAAAGCGAAAGCACTATAACTATGTAAGCGTTGGCACGCAGATACTCGGTGCAATATTCCGATGCCTGCGGCCCCAATGCAAAAGCTGCCGGCAAAGTCTCTGCTGAAAACAATATGATCATTGAAAGCACCACCGTACAGAACAACGAAAGCAGCACCCCCTGCACAGCACCCTGTTTTACGCGATCAAGTCTGCCGGCACCGACATTCTGCCCGGTATAGGTGGCAAGCGCAGTCATAAGGCTGTTGGCGGGCAGATGCAAATAGAGTTCAATGCGCTGCCCAGCAGTAAAAGTGGCAGTCATAACCTGCCCGAAACTGTTCACCGCACGCATAATAAAACTGATCCCGATCGCCACAATCACCAGCTGCAGTGCCATCGGAAATCCCAGTTTGAAAGTGTCAATACCCAGGTGAAGATTGAACTTCAGATCGTGCAGAGTAAAACGCAGAAACGGATATTTTTTATGCATATATATCCATCCGGAAACCATTGAAACCGCCTGCGATATTACTGTGGCAACCGCCGCTCCGGCAACCCCTTTATGCAGATATGCCACCAGCCAGAGATCCAGAAACACATTCAATATGCCGGCAAGCAAAAGCAGATAAAGTATTGCCGCGCTGTCGCCCACCGACCGCAGCACAGCAGCAATCGCATTGTAACCGTAAAGGAAAAAGAGCCCCAGACAGCAGATCCGGAAATAGACCAGCGTCGGTTCCAGTATTTCCGGCGGCACTGCAATAAAATCAGTGTACGCCCAGCGCGAAAACACTATCCCGATCACAGTGCAGAACACCCCCGCCGCCGGCAGCAAAATCAATCCGGTGGCAGCACTGCGGCGCACGCCTTCAATATTTTCTGCCCCGAAAGACTGCGCCACAAGAACCCCGTTACCGGAAGATAAACCAATGGCAATTGCCAGAAAGAAAAACGTCAGCGTATTGGTTGTACCCACTGCCGACAACGCCGCTTCGCCGGTGAAATTTCCGACGATCATCGTATCGACAGTGCTGTACAGCTGCTGAAGCAGCGCCCCTGCCAGCAGCGGCAGGGAAAATTTGAATATATGCACCCACGGGGTGCCTTCAGTCATTGAGCGTGCTGCCATAAAACCTTACTTACCGGAACTCTGAACGGTTGCCGCCGGGGCTTTGGGATAAGCCGGCTTCCCCTTCTTGAAAACCGAAAAATCCGCCATACTTGCGTAAATAACTGCAATGACAACCAGCAGTATCACTGCTGCCGGAACCTGATATTTCCACGGAGTAAGATCAGTTACACGCGCATCTTCATCGGGAAACGGCACTGCCTGCGGCTTGAGTCTGCCCCAGATGAGCATTGCAATGACCATCAATGCAAAAACGATTGCCACAAAGTGGAACTGACCGATCGCCGCCGCCCACTCTTTTACCGGCGAAACAAAATATCCCAGTCCGTTGAGGATCATCCCGGCGATCAGCACCGTGTTTGCCGCGGCGGCAGGCACCTTGCGCGTATTCATTGCCACGACCACCACTGCCAGCAGCGGTATAAAGGTCAGACCGTTCATACTCTGAAGATAACCGAAAATGCTTCCGGCTTTCATCAGCATAGGCGCAATTATCACCGCTGCCACAGTCACAAAAAATCCGAACACCTGCCCCATTTTCACCACTCGCCGGTCATCGGCAGTACGGTTGATCCAGCGTTTGTAAACATCCAGACTGAACAGTGTGCAAGTGCTGTTCAGTACCGAGTTGAAACTCGAAAGTATCGCCCCCAGCAGCACCGCCGCAAAAAATCCTTTCAGCGGTGCGGGCAGCACCATATTGACCAGCGCCCCGTAGGCTTTGTCAGATGCGGCAATGCCGGTATCCGCGCTGACGGGTATATAAAGAGAACCTTTCATATAAAGCATTGCCGCAATCATACCCGGAATCACCAGATAGACCGGTCCCAGCAGTTTCAAAGCCCCGGTCAGCAGAACCCCCTTCTGACCTTCGGCAAGACTTTTGGCGCCCAGTGTACGCTGAATGATCTGCTGATTGGTGCACCAGTAGAAGGTGTGGATCAGCAATATACCGGTAAAAAGTCCGAAAAACGGTGCTTCGCTGTCATTGGCTCCCAGCGAATTCAGCCGGTCGCCGCCTTCAGCAAAAAACTTTTCAACACCAGCGGAAAAACCGCCGTCGCCCAGCGCTGCAAAAGCAAAGCAGGAGATCATAAAGCCGCCGATAAGCAAACCTATACCGTTGAGTGTATCGGATACCGCACAGGAACTCAATCCGCCGCAAAGCGCGTATGCCCCGCCGATGATCGCCACAATTATAACCAGTATATAAAGTTGGGCTGTTTCGTTCTCTATACCGATGATCGGCGCCAAATCAAGTATATCGATCATACCGCGCGCACCGGTGTAGAGAATAATCGGCAGCAGTATGACCATATAAGAGAGCAGAAAAACCAGGTTGCAGATCGCACCGGTAGTTTCATTGAACCGTTTGCGCAAATATTCCGGCACTGTGGTAACTCCGGCACGGAGAAATTTGGGCAGGAACCACAGCGCCATCAGCACCAGCGCAACCACCGCCACAACTTCCCACGCCATAACCGCCATACCCTCTTTGAATGCTGAACCGTTCAAACCGACCATCTGTTCGGTGGAAAGGTTGGTCAAAAGCAGCGATCCGGCAATAACCGGAAAAGTCAGAGTACGCCCCGCCAGAAAAAAACCGTCCTGCGAACTGGTTTCGTGCCGCCGGACAATCAGCCAGGTGGCGATTGCCACAAACGATGTAAAAGCCAAAAATGAAATAATGGTTATTGCAAACATAAAATACTCCGTCTTTTTGTGTTTTCAGTATCAAAAATTACAGCACGGCAGATATCCACCTGCCGTGCCGGAATTCAGCAAAATGTTATTACCACGCCTGCCCCTGTTTTTCAAAGTACGCAGCAACGTGCGGAATAATCGGTTTGATCAGCTTTTTGATAGCAATGGCGTATTCGCGGATCTCCCACTGGGCGTGGTCGCTGTCGCGCAGTTCCAGGAAGTGCAGCAGATTGGAAAGGTCAACTGTCCCCCAGAAGGTCACCATCATATTCTGCGGCAGCACCCCGCGCGCCTGCTCGCGGCAGACCCCGCCGTCGAGCAGTTTGTTATAAAGCTCCAGACTGGCGGCATTGTGCTTGCGGATAGCTTCAACCAGTTCGGGAGCCTTGAATTCTTCATCCACAAAACTCGCCTGACGGTTGTCCTGGCTCTGGCGGCGCAGCTGTGCCGGATTGAAGCACTCAAGGTCGATTTCCGTATAGCGGCGGGAAATTTCGTTGTAGCTCCAGGTCCGGTGACGGTGCCACTGACCGCGCACAAACAGCGGGCAATGCACGCTGAAAGTGAAAACCAGATGTTCCAGCGGACTGGTGTGGCGGTTGGCGATCAGATACTCCATAAGCGCTTCGTCGCGGGCATCGATCTGGGTTTTGAGTTTGCCGAAACTGACGCGCGCGGCGTTGACAATAGTTGCTTCGCTGCCCAGGTGGTCGATCAAACCTACCCAACCCTGACCATCAAGAACCTTAACGTGGTTGACCGGAGGAACATTCAAATGCTGCATAATGACAATCCCTTTCATTATTATTAAAATAAAACTCCACAAAAAATTGCACAAAACAAATTTAACACTCCGAATGCCAAAAATCAAATAAAAATCCCCGATATTGACAAGAATCCTGCCAAAATTCAACCTTTTTGTAAAAATTTTGCAGAGATATATTGCAAAAATCACTCAGAAGTGCTATTTTGTAGAACGCTTATTATTGCCGGAATTTTTTTCCGCACATAAAAAGCGCCTGATTTGAGTGTTACAACCATTTAACATAACATATATAAAAGGAGATTGAAAAATGGCTCGTAAAGTTATCGTTGCCGGCAACTGGAAAATGAACAAAACCGCATCCGAAGGCGTGGCTCTGGTCAACGCCCTCAAGCCGCTGGTTGCAGATGTCTGCAGCTGCTGTGCCGAAGTTGTGGTCTGCCCGCCCTTCACCACCCTCTACGCGGTGGTCGAAGCCTGCAAAGGCAGCAATGTCAAAGTCGGTGCCCAGAATATCCACTGGGCGGAATCCGGTGCTTTTACCGGTGAAATCTCCGCGGCTATGCTCAAAGAAGCCGGCGTGGAATATGTGATTATCGGCCACAGCGAACGCCGCCAGTATTTCGGCGAAACCGATGCCACTGTCAACAGCCGCGTCAAGGCTGCGGTTGCCGCCGGTCTCAAGCCGATCGTCTGCATCGGCGAAACCCTGGAAGAACGCGAAGGCAACAAGACCGAAGCAGTGCTCGGCAAACAGCTTGAAGACGGTCTGAAAGATCTGGATGCCGCCACCGTTGCCGCAATGGTTCTGGCTTATGAACCCGTGTGGGCAATCGGCACCGGCAAAACCGCCACTCCGGAAATGGCGCAGGAAACCCACGCTTTTATCCGCGGCAAAGTTGCGGAACTGTTCGGCAAAGAAGCCGCTGAAAACGTCCGTATCCAGTACGGCGGCAGTATGAAGCCCGAAAACGCCGAAGAACTTGTCCGTCAGGCGGATATCGACGGCGGTCTGATCGGCGGCGCGGCACTCAAAGCTGACAGCTTTGCAGAGCTGGTCAAGAATGCCATCAAGGGTGCCGGCTGCTAACTTGCTAACCAACAGGCAGTTTTGCACAAAACAAGAACTGTGCAAAACTGCAGAAAACAGGTGTTTTTATGGAAGTATTGATGACAATATTGTACGCGCTGGTGATCGTGGTGGCGCTGCTGCTGGCAGTGCTGATTCTGATCCAGCCGTCAAAATCCGGTGGTTTCGGTACGGTGTTCGGCGGCATTGGCGAATCGGTTTTCGGGGCGCGTGCCGGCAGTCATCTGACCAAAGCGACTGTGGTGCTGACCGTGATCTTTTTTGTGCTGGCGCTTTTGCTGGCGGCATTGATCGGTCACAGCCGTACCAGCGGTCGTTCTCTGGTGGAAGATGTCGCCGATGAACCGGCGGCAGCAGTGCAGAGTTCTGAAATCACTGCCCAGGCTCCGGCGGAAAAAACTCCGGAAGCAAAAAAGTAAACGGTTCTGTTTGGCTCCGCCGGTCTCTTCAAGACAAATTTGAAGTTCGCGGAAAAAACAGATTTAGCGTGGCAATGTGCTGAAAAAACAGCATATTGCCTTTCAAAGTCATATTTTATTGTGGAATTTTGGTATTTTTATATCAAAATGAGTTGCAATAATCAAAAAGAGGAATATTGTAACCTTGTTCACCTCTGCAACCTTTGCAGTATTGCAGGCGGGGGGACGATCGGTAAGGTGTTCAATGCACATAAATTCAACAGTTGATTGCACATTGAGCAAAACGGTGTGGGCTTTGATACAGTAAAAGGTGAATCAGGGAAGCAAAGCGCAGTAGATATGATAGACGATATGATTCTTACAATAGACATCGGCGGAACCAGCCTGAAGATGGCTGAGTTTATGGTCGGTGCGGATGGTGACACGATCACGCTGACCAATTTTGCGGTCAAAGAGATGGATTATGAGCTGGCAGAAGAGGATTTTGCCGCGGCATTTGCTGAAACTTTCCATCAGGCGATAAACGAGAATGCATTTGTTGCCCGCAATGTACGCGTGGCAATCAGCAGTCTGCACGCATTTCAGCGCTTGAGCAAACTGCCGCCGCTTATGGGCAGCAAATCCCGTGCAGCACAGGTTGTGCAGAGCGAAGCAAAATTGACCGTACCGTACCCGCTGGATGAGGTGCTCTGGGATTATCAGCTCATAAAATACACCAGAACTTTTGAAGTTGAAAATGAAGCTGCCGGAGAGGATGAAGAGTCTGCCGGAAAAACCACCGAAACAGTTGAAGAACTTGAAGCACTTTTTGTTGCGATCAAAGAAGACCTTACCAATGCAATATGCACCACGCTGCTGGATGCTGATTACGAAGTGCTTTCTGTGGAAGTATCACCGACAGCCATCTACAACGCGGCACGCGCAAATATGATGGGCGAAAAATCCTGTGATATGATCCTTGACATCGGCGGCCGCGGCTCCAATCTGATCATTGTGGACGGTGCGCGGGTCTTTATGCGAGCCATTCCCATCGGCGGTCATACGATCACCCAGCAGATCGCCAAAGAGTTTTCCATAAGTTATGCCGATGCCGAAGAAATGAAGCGCAAACACGGTTTTGTGGCGCTGGGCGGAGCATACGAAGATTCGGACAGCGAGGTAGCGGCAACCATTTCCAAGATCGCCCGTAATGTAATGATACGCCTGCACGGGGAAGTCAACCGTTCGATCAACGCCTGGCGTTCGATGTTCGGCGGCAACCGTCCGCAGTCGCTGCACATATCAGGCGGCAGTTCGATTATTCCCTATGTACCGCATTTTCTCAATGAAAAACTGCAGCTGGATGTAACATTCCTCAACGCGTTTCCGATAATCAATATCAGCGAAACAGTTGACAAGCAGGCATTGCAGAGTGTCGCCCATATCTTCCCGACCCTGATCGGTCTGGGGGTGCGTCAGCTGCGTACCTGTCCGGTGGAAATTGCGTTGACCCCCAGAGTCATACGCTTTGCCAGTGATTTGGAAAAGAAGAAACCTTACTTCTATGCCAGTGCGATCTGCGCGCTGCTCTGTCTGCTGGTATTCTACGGCGGGGTAAGCGCCAGAACCTTCTACGACCAGCGTCTGGAAGAAATGGCAAGTTCACAGCTCAGCGGCGCTGAAGAAATCGCCAAAAGTGTGAGAAAGCAGAATCAGCTGCTCGGTACAGCCAGAGGTCATTATGAATCGCTGAATAATGTAGTTATCAACCGTACAACTTGGGCGGATCTGCTGAACGATCTCCAGGAACACACACCGTCGAATATGTGGTTTACGGAAATAGAGGGGATCAAAGAATTTGTAACAGATGAACAATCCGCAAACCGGATGAATAATGTGGATCCGGGAATGGATCCGGGAATGGATCCCGGAATGAGCGAAGAAATGATGGATACTCCGGCGGCGCCGGCGGAAGAGATCCAGTGGATCCGCCTCAAAGGTCACTCGCTGGTGATGAATATTGATGATCCGCGCGGTGTGGAAGACTATTTCCGCGAAAAACTCAAGCAGTCCAAGTTCTTCAATATGGAAGAAGCAGCGAATTTCAAAAATCCGCGCTTGACAGTGAACGCCGGTAAAAACAATGTGACAAGTTTTGTTATTTATCTGAAACTCAAGAATCCGATCAAGCAATAACAGGGGTGTGATTATATTATGAACCGTTTTATCAAAAAGAACCTCTTTCTGACCGGCGTGATGGCATTTTCAGCGCTGGGCATTGTGATATTGCTGATACTTTCCGGACTTCAGTACATTGAAATGATCAAGTACAGTATGGCAACCGAAAAGATGATTGAGCGCAAGAAAGCTCTCGAAAGACAGCGCCCCGCTGCAATCCGGGAAAATATCACGCGTCTGCAGCAGGATATTGACGGCTATACAGCTGCGTATGAATCAATGAAAAAATATTTCGGTCAGACACTGCATCCGGCGCTGGAAAGTTTTGTAGCCAAACTCAACGAAGCCACTCTTACCAATCTTTATGACGACCTCTGCGAAGTAAACGATGAATTCCGCAAGATGCTCGAAAAGAGCCACAGCGACAGAGCTGTTGCAGCCGAAATTCCGAAGTTCATCCGGAAATATCTCTCTGATGAACGTTCCGAATTTGATGAAGAAAGTAAAGCCGCTGAAGCAAAAGTCAAAGAGTTGACCGGTAAACCCGGCGCACAGAGCGAATTGACCGCAGCCCGCAGCAAGGCAGCGGCATACGCCCGGCTGGCAAAATACCAGATTGAAAATATGCAGAGTCTTTCGGTTAGTCTGCTGCAGGAAAAATTCCGCCAGTTCTGGGAAAGCGAAAAGGCCTCGCAGGGTCCGCGCGAACAGACCTACCGCCGTTTCCGCGCCCGTGGCGGCGCACTGCGCGATGACGAACCGAAATATTGGAGTATGGATGCGTGGGATGAAGCGCTGGAAGTATTTGTAACTGAAGCACAGAAGACCACAATGGAAAAGATCGATGACCGTAACCGCGAAGAAGTCTTCCTTGCCAGTTTGGGTCTGGAGCGTAATATGGGTCAGTCGCAGGCGCGTCTGGATGCCTTTGCGCGCGAAATGCAGGGCAAAGTGGTCGATCTGCTTACCGAAGCCAATGATATATCGATGATGGGGGTCTATTTTACTGCCGGAATGATTCCCGCGCTCAAGACCAACAAAAACTTCCGTGACATAACTGAAAAACGCGATAAACAGCAAACTGTTACCGCAAACAATGCAAACAGCGGGGCTCCGCAGAACGCCAGCGCCGCAGATATCATCCGCCATTGGGAGATCGTCGGCGACATAGCTAAACGGTTGGCGGCGGTCAAGATCAATTCGCTGGAAGAATTTTCCTACATCAATCTGCAGGGCAGAGAATCCGGCGGATGCAATTACTACACTTACACTATTTCAGTAGTCGGCAGTATGGCCAAGATCCGCGCCCTGCTGAATAATTTTGCCAATGCATACAAAGACAACCGTATGTATGTAGTGAGCCGCGTGACATTGAAAAAGCAGGAAGATCAGGTGCAGGATATTATTGACGTGGCGCAGGGGATTCTCGGCGACAAGGGCGAAGAGGCTGCCAAACTGGCGGTAAAAGCTGAAAACACCCCCGAAAATATGGATAACGGCGATCAGCAGCAGGCCAAGATCATAGCGCAGCCGACTTACTTCAAGGAAACCGGCAATTATCCTGAATGTGTGGCAGGGCGCAGTGATCTCTGTGCGGTATCGATTGTATTGAATTATGTAGTTTACAACGCAAATATATTGAAATAAAAAAGTGTGGTGACGTTGTGGATATCTTGAAACAGCATTATGAAAAGGTTGTCTTCGGGGCATTGCTCCTGGGATTTATTCTGGCATTGGTATATCTTCTGCATATGGTGGAATCCGCCAACATTGCTACATCGGTAAAGTTGTCACAGGACATCAAGATCGCTCCTCACAACCAACAGGACTTCACAGATAAGGCGCTTTTTTCTGAAGAGTATAAGTTGGGCGAAAGAAGTTTGTGGCATAACCGTGAAGACAAGGACAATCTGGGTTTTACCGCCGATCTTGTTGCACCGATGCACGCATTGCGCTGTGCAAACAAAGAGTGCAGTATGATTATGCCGTGGAGTTTTGCCAAGAAACGCAAATGCAATTTCTGCGGAGCTGAATTGGCTGATCCCGGCAATCCGCCGGACTACGAAAGCGAAATCGCTAAATTGGACAGCGACAGCGATGGTATGCCTGACCGCTATGAACTCAAAATGGGTTTCAACCCGCTGGATCCCAACGATGCATCTGCGGACAAAGACGGCGACGGCTTCTCCAACCTCTACGAATTTATGGTGCGTACCGACCCGACCGACCGGAACAGCATTCCGCCGCTGGAAAAGTGCCTCTATCTGGTGGCATTGCGCAAAAAAGTCTTGCCGGTAATGCTTGAATCGGTTCAGGTCAATCCGGATCCGGCAGATAAAAACAGCAAGAAGAACTGGGATATAACGTTGACTTTGAACAGCAACCGCGAATCGCATGTTATCGGTGATGAAATAACCGTTTCCGGGGTCAAATACAAACTCGTTGATGCCGAATACCGCACCAAAGACCAGCAGGAAGCCAGCGTAGTGCTTGCCGAAGAAGCCTCGCGTGCAACGTTGGTGCCGATCAAAAACGGTCAGCTTGATCCTGCCAACAAGATTGAACTTGAAGTGGGCAAAAAGAGTTTTGCCCCCGATCATCTGGTACTTATCCGCGATGTTCGCAACAACCGCGGTTACCGTCTTGCCCGCAACAGCAGCATCACCATCAAGGGTGAAGATGACAAAAGCGTAACATTACAGGTGCTGGCTACCGATCCAGTTAAAGAAACTGTTACATTGGTGAATGTTGAAACTGACAATAAATTTATTCTGGAAAAGAGCACTGGGGCAATGAAAAATGCGTTCGTCCGCAACAATGGACAGAACAATAACGAACCCGCGCCGGTAAATAATCAGCCGCGCCGCCGCCGCAGAGTGCGCAACTGAAAAATGTGATTATCTTTATGCAAAGTATTTTTTATAAAAAGTTAACATATTACAAGGGAATCCGTGCATGAGAAAAACGACTGAAAAAATGTGGCTGCACCGGGTAAGTCCGCTTGGTCTGGCCGGGGCATTGATGCTGCCGTTGATGCTGAACGGCGCTGATGCAGCAGACAAGAGCGGAACAGAGAACGGACACGAAAAACTTTTCCAGGATAATCATACCGCTGTAACTGCGGAGTTTGAGGCTGTGGAAAATGAGCGCCGGGCCGCGTTGCGCAAAGCTGCTGACGGCGATTACCGGCAATCGGTAACTGATTTGGAAAAAGCCAGCGCCAAACTGGCAAAGTTTTCCGGCGATCTTGCCGTGAAAAAGCGCGATGAAATAGCCAATAATATCACCCGGATCAAAGGTGTCTGGAGCAGTGATCTTATGAAGGAAGCGCGTAAGTTTGCCAGCCGGAAGCAGTACAAAGAAGCTATTGCCAAAGCACAGGAAGCCCAGCTGCTGACCCCGTCGCGCGAATACATAGCCAGTTTTGTCACCGAGTGCCAGAAAGCTGCAGATGCCGGCCAATACCGTCAGGATGTCGCTCCTTCGCGGGTAACTCCGGATCTGGAATCGCGCAACAAGCAGATCGATATACTTATGCGCGAAGCCAAATTATTTATGCGCAACAAGCGTTATGAAACCGCCGGAACTCATCTGGAACGCATATTGCTGCTGGATCCGTTTAATGTGGAAGCCGTGCAGCTGCTTGCCGGCATTTACGACCGCCTTTACCGTGTGGGGCTTGACCGCGCCGGCGAAAGCCGCGATCTCACCAATGCCCGTGCGTTCTGGGAATGGGTCGGACCGGTTCGCAAGGTGGCATCTGAATCTGCGCGTCAGCAGATCGGCAAAGAACGCACCCAGAGTAATGTTGACCTTTACAACACATTGGAACGAATCGTTTTCCCGTCGGTTCCGCTCAAGACTGCAACCGTTAAACAGGTTATCAGCTATTTGAACGAAAAGAGCCGCGCTTATGACCCCAAGAAAGAGGGCGTAACGATCATTGACAACCTCTCGCCGGCTGAAAAGGCACGCAAGATCTCCTTTGAACTCGGCAAGATGCCGCTGCTGGACATCATCCGTTATTTCAGTATGGCATCGGGCCTGCCCTACAGTTTGAACAATAACCGCGTGATTTTCGGGGATGTGGACAATATGTCAACGGAATATTTCCCGGTGCGCGGCGATATTATTGCCGAAATCATTGAAACCGCTATTCCGAGCCAGGCCCCGGCTGAATTTGTCACCAACGAAGGTGGCGGCGGCGGCGGCGACGGCGCTCCGGAAGATGAGACAGTACCGGTGCTGGGCGGAGATGAAGCCGCCGCAACAACGGAAACTCCCGCCGCCGGCGGCAATTCCGACAGTCAGCGTATCTCGGCAGCTCTGAAATCATATTTCAGCGAGCGCTGGATAACTTTTGACAACGGAGCCAATATTGTTTACCGTCCGCGCGCCCAGGTTCTGGCAGTACGCAATACGCCGGAAAATCTCCGCCGGATGGATTTCCTGCTGCGCCAGCTCAATGCGCTGGAACAGCCGATGATTCTGGTGGAAGCCAAGATGATCGAACTTACCGATACCAATTTGAACGAATTGGGTTTTGAATGGACTTTCTCGGCAGAACGCACTGCCGGCAACAGATGGTCGCTCGGCACAACCGATCCCACCCGTCACGGTGATGGGGAAAATATGTTCCGCGTGCTCAATAACCTGAAGATTTTCCCGAACTTCGGCGAAAAGATCTTCGGCTCTGATTTGAATGTGGATTTGAGTCTTTCGATCAATGCCGTAGCGCAGAACGAAATGACCGAAGTGCTTTCTTCGCCGAAAATCCTTTCGATCAGCGGTCCGAAATCTCCGGCTAAAATCGAAGTTTTCAACGAGACCTATTTCATTACTGAATGGGAAGAACCGGAAATCGAAACTGATGGTATGAGTACCAAGATGACCACCACCCAGCCGGATTGGGATGAGGCCCGCAAACTGGGGGTGACATTCGAAGTTACTCCGGCAGTGGATACCAACAACCGTACCATTACGCTCAATAATGTGCATCCCAAGTTTGAAGCATTGGTTGCCGAACACAGCAATCCGATGGTTTATGAAAGCGGTATTATTAACGAACGCGGCGAAAAGACTCCTTTGAGCCGTCAGGTGTTTGACTTGAAGATGCCGGAATTTGCCGTGCGTGAAATCAATACCAATATAACGCTTTTTGACGGTGAAACCGTCCTGATCGGCGGGGTTTCTGACAACGAAGCATCCAACCGTGATGACCGTTGGCCGCTGTTGGGCGATATACCGTTGATCGGCAATCTGTTCCGCGATCAGCAGAAAAAGTCCGTCAACCACACGTTGCTGATTTTCATTACAGCGCGTCTGGTCAATTCGCAGGGAGCGCCCTGGAAACCGCAGAATTTACGCAACCACGGTCTGGTTGACTTCAACCGTTGAGAATACAGCAAAGGAGTTTCATTGATATGAATATTAAATATGTAAAAACCCTGTTGCTTGCAGCGGTATGTTCATCGGGCGTGCTGATGGGGGAAGATGCGTTGCAGAAAAGCGTCAATACCACATTGGATGCTTTCAGCGTGGATAAGCAGAAACAGGAAGCTACTGCCAATTCATTTATCAGTCAGGGCAACGACCTTTTTATGGCAGGCAGTTACAAAGATGCCGCACGCCAGTATGCACAAGCGGCGTATATATTTGACTCGCTCAAGGAAAACAGCGAACATTTCCGCGAAAAGGCCGGTAAGACCCGTGAAATGATCGCCAGGTGTTACTACTATCTGGCGCAGGAAACCGCGCTCAAAGCCCACGAAGAATCCAACGCCAACGGTTTGGAAAATGCTATTGCCCTGTGCAAAGAAGCCATTACCATCTATCCGGCATCGGCAGAGGAAATGAATCAGCGCATTGCCATTTATGAAAAAATGCGCGTTGCCGCCCAGCGCCGCAACCGTCTTTCCGAAGATCAGGTGATACCGGATAAAGATGAACGCAATTACAAGATTTCTGTCTTGCTCAAACAGGCAAAAATTCTTTATTACACCGGTCAGTACGAACAGGCACGCAAGCGCTATCAGGAAGTGTTGCTGCTCGATAAACTCTCTCCTGAAGCCATTCAGGGTGCCCGTGCAGCCGACCTGCAGATTAGAAAGGCAGCCCAGAACCGCCGCCGTATTACTCACAAAGAGGCTATAACCGAAGCGGCGTGGGAAAGCGTATTGCCGATCAATAAACACGAAGATGTAAAGATCTTCCAGGATATCACCGACGGAACCACAATCAAAAAGGATAGTGCCGGTGCAGTGGCGGATGGTACCGAAGCGATCCGCAAAAAGTTGAAAAACATTGTGATTCCGCGCGTATCGTTCAGTGGCGATGCCACCCGTTCGGGTACACCGCTGCCGGATGCATTGAACTTTTTGCGCTTGCGCAGCAAACTGCACGACCCGGAAGGTGTGGGTGTGAATATCTTTTTGTACTATCCGCAGAAAGAAGATGAGCAGAATGCAGCTGCTGGAGCAGCGCCCGCAGCCGGCGAAGAATCCGTAGCGGAAAAATTGGCGGAAGGCAATAACGACAATAACAATCAGGATGATTTCGGCGACGGCGATGATTTCGGTGATGAAAATGCCGATACCACCACCAAGAAAGAGGACAATGACAGTGCCCGTTATCCGCAGGTGAATATGGACCTGGTCAACAAGACCCTGCTGGAAATCATTGAAACTCTCGCCCAGACTACCAATATGAAGTACAAGATCGAAAAACACGCCGTGGTGCTGGCTCCGCGCGATGCACCGCTGGATGATATGCAGATCAAGATCTTCCCGTTTGACGACAGTATGCTGCAGGAAGTCGGCGGCAATTCCGATCAGGCACAGCTGATAAAAGATTTGGAAGCGCTGGATGAAAATATCAAGTTCCCCAGCGGCTCCAAGGTGCTTTATGATCCCAAGTTCCGTTCATTGATCGTACTCAATACGCCGGAAAACCTCACCCGTATCGGAGAAGCACTGGTTGGCTTGAGCAATCTTGAGCCGCCGGTTATGGTACAGGTGCAGGTCAAATTTGTGGAAATCGAACAGGATGACCTCAAGGAATTGGGCTTTATCCAGTCGCTTGCCCGCCCCTACGGCGATCAGGGTCAGACCAACGGCAGATTGCAATTTGACAAGAATGATGATGTGCTCGGTGGTACAGGAAAAAATACTTTTACATTCTCGCGCACTGAAAACAGTTACAATTATAATCTGGTGATCAATGCCATCAACCAGATGAACAGTAAAGACGTGCTTTCCTCGCCGAAAGTGCTGACCGTTCCGGGCAAAAAAGCCTCAATCAGCATCACCAGCGAACGCTACTATGCGTGGGATTACGAAGAAGGTGACAGCAGTTCCGACACCTCTGAAGGCGGTATCGGCACTTACAGTATTGTGCCGCTGTGGCCGGAATTTGAAATGCAGACAACCGGTATCACCTTTGATGTAACGCCCAATGTAGATAAGGAGAAGCGTCTGATCACGATGCGTCTTCAGCCGTTGGTAAAGGCATTGGTCGGGTTCAAAACCTATACTTATACCGATGAAAGCGGTCAGGAACAGGAAATGAGCCGCCCGATCTTTTCCAACCGCAAAACGGATACTACGGTGACGATTTCCGATAACGAAACCATCGTTATCGGCGGTATGATCACGGACTCCACGGTAACAGTGGAAAACAAGGTACCGTTCCTGGGCGATATTCCGCTGCTTGGCAACTTCTTCAAGAACAAGTCAAAGACTGTCAAAAAGACCAATCTGCTGATTTTTGTAACGGCGCGTATGCTGCAGCCTGACGGCTCGCCGTACTTTGCGTCGGATTCCCGCGGGCGTCCGACCTCCGCCGGTATCGGTGATGTTTACTGATACATATTCCGTATAAAAGAACAGGCAGCTGTAAAACCTCAAGTTTTACAGCTGCCTTTTTTTGAACTGAATTACAGAAAAAATAATTTTCCAGCCGCAGATGCTTTACAGCATCAAGTGTTACAGAGTATTTTCCCTGTTCCAGAAAAGGAAGGGGAAATCCTGTTCGACCTTCTCCGCCGGCGGCACAAACCCCCAACGGGTCACCGCAAAGTATTCGCGGAACACTGCATCGTCAAAGCCGTGGCGCATATTTACGGCATTTACGCGGCGATCCAGATTACTGCGCCAGACATTTTCATCCCACTCGGCTGCAGCAAGCGCAGGATCGGTGTTGTTGAGGCTGTTGACAAAGGGCAGCCATTCGCAGATCTGTGATTTGTGCTTGAGCAGCATACTGATCTTCTTTTCACGCACATTGTTGCAATCCACGCCGAAATGCCACAGCGCTTCCTTGCAGTATGCATCCGGGCAAGTAAGGATCGCCGGCACCGGGAACCGGGTCTGGCGCGGAGCATTGATCGTGGGATACGCATTCGGCACGCCCAGCTGATACGCCACCAGACGCACCGCTTCGGCAGTATGCTGGTGATCAATGTGGATACCTGCCAGCGGATTAGTTACCACCGGTGGAGCAATGATGTAATCGGGTGCAAATGCGCGTATGGCGTTCCACAGCCCGCCGAGCATATTGCGGTCACAGAATACCTGCGCCGGGATATGAGATCCATCCAGCTGGCGGAGATTTTCATATTCTGCGCCGACCACATCAGCACTGGCAATCGCTTCGGCTTCGCGCACGCGGATGGTCTGATCGGTATCCATTACGTGGTGACCGCTCAAACCGGTGCTGGTGGTAAGCACTTTAAGTTCAACATTGTCGCCGTAATATTCGCGCAAACGCAGGAAAAGTCCGGCTGCTTCAAATTCAAAATCATCCTGATGAGCCATTACGCTCATAACGCGCAGTTTTTTCATAACATCTCCATTGTAAATTAAAATTCGGTTTTGCCGGAGCGGCTCATAAGTTTGGCCAATGCCTCAACAGCACTGCAATTGTTATGCACCACGGCGTAAATTTCATCAATGATCGGGGTTTCCACATTGCATTTGCGTGCCAGCGTGTAGGCGCCGATACTGGTGCGCACGCCTTCGGCTACGACCATATCCATTTCGCGCAGGATCGTTTCCAGCGTTTTGCCGCGCCCCAGTTCTTCGCCGACATGCCGGTTACGGCTGTGTCCGCTGCAGCAAGTTACAATCAGATCGCCGATGCCGCTCAAACCGGAAAAGGTTTGAGCCGAACCGCCCAATGCTTCGCCCAGACGGCTTACTTCGGCAATTCCGCGGGTCATCAACGCAGCTTTGGAGTTGTCCCCCAGCATCATACCGTCGATGATCCCGGCGGCAATGGCAATAACATTTTTAAGCGCGCCGCCCAGCTCCACACCCACGACATCGCTGCCGGTGTAAACGCGGAAGTTCTGATTCATAAAGCATTTCTGCACCAGCTCTGCCGCGTCCGGATCAGCGGAAGCTGCCACCACGGCAGTAGGAACATTACGCGCAACCTCTTCGGCGTGGCTGGGACCTGAAAGCACCGCGTAACGGGCCTGCGGCAGCACAGCTGCAACCATTTCGCTGATTCGCAGCCAGGTATTTTCTTCAATACCTTTTGCCACATTTACCAGCAAAGCATTATTACTGGTGTGATACACCTCTTTGAGCGGCTCCAGCACTCCGCGCAGATATTGCGTTGGAGTCGCCAGCACCAGCAGATCGCAATCCTTTACCGCCTTTGCCATATCGGGCTCGAACTTTACGGCGTCGTGAAATTTTATGCCTTTGAGGAATTTGCGGTTTTCGCGCGTAGAGGCAATCTCGTTCAGATATTCCGGGAACGGCCCCCACATTGTTACCTCGTGGCCATTTTCCGCCAGCACGCGCGAAAGGGCACTGCCCCAGCCACCGTCACTTAAAATTGCTGTTTTCATTATTTATCACCTTTTCTGCCGAAAATTTTATCGGCGCAGTTATAATACATTTCCCAATCAAATGCGGTCCAACTGTGTCTGCCGGTTTTAACGTGATACCCGACCATACCGCCGATGGAGGTATTTTCCGGCGGCATAGCGTTTGTTTCCAGACCATCCACCCCATACAGTTTCCACACTTTTGAGGCAGTTGCAGCTGAAATAAACTCACCTTTCGGATCCGCCACCACATCCCTGCTGGAACTTGCCACATAAACCGCCCGCGGTGCGGAAAGCGCCAGCAGATGATGCTGGTCGAAAGGCAGATCCTCTTCAAACCCGGCGTATTGAGCCAGCCGGCTGCAGAACCAGTAGTGGCGGATACACCACAGCATAGTCAGAGTTTCGCCGTATATATGCCGCGACGGCGCTGCCCCGCCGTGCCCGGAATTGTTGGAAACAACCAGCTTGAGCCGCTCATCATTTGCCCCCGCCCACAACGCGGCTTTGCCCAGCCGGCTGTGTCCGACTGCAGCAAAGTCTTTGAACCCAAGCTGTTCAAGCGCATCAGCTATCCGGCTGTATCCCCACGCCCAGCCGCTGATGGCACCGATACAGCGCTGTCTGCCGCCGGTCAATTCGCCTAATGTCACTTCGCAATCGGAACGCAAATCTTCTTCGGAACAGAACAGCGTAAAAATACTTTTTCTGAACCCGTCAGGATTATCCGGAAACACCTCGCCATAGCAGACACTTGCCACAGCATATCCGCGTTTGACAGCCTCGCGGGCATTCAAGTGTTCCAACTGAAAACTCCTTTTTCCCGCCGGGGGTTCATCGGAGTACCAGCGCTTCAACGCACAATCCGCAGCACGGGTCAAGCGTACATCATCTTCTTCTGCAACCGCCTGATTGCCATCAAAATTCATAGCAATAAAAACCGGCGGTGCCGGATTGCTTACCGGTACATACAAAAGCATATCAAAATCAAATTCACGCCCATTGTCCATCCGGCAGATAATGCGGTATTCAAACCTGTCGGCAAGATCATCAAGCACCCCTTTGCGGTGTGCAAGCAGCCGCAATTCAAGTTTATCCGGCGGCGGCGGCATAATGCCGTACATATTATCTTTGAAACTCTGCAAAATCTGCGGGCGCAGTTTTTCCCACTCTTCAAGCGTATCCGGCAGCGGCGGCAGTTCCACGCGATTGACCGCCTCTTCTTTATAAACCATCCGCCGGAACAATTCTTCGCTCCAGAGATTGGTTCCCTGCTCCCATACCTGTATTGCCTTCTTCATATCCGGATCAGGAATCCGCGGCTGCTCGTTATCAAAATAAAAATTCATTTTTATAACTCCATTAATTATTTACGGTCATTGTATCCGGCGGGGTTTTTCTGCAGCCACTGCCAGGCTGATTCAATAATCGCCCCGGCATTTTCCAGCTGCGGCTGCCAGTTGAGTTCTTTGCGGGCACGCGTGGAATCAGCAATCAGCCGCGGCGGATCTCCGGCACGGCGTGGAGCAATTTCCAGCGGGATCGGGTGTCCGGTGACTCTGCGCGCGGCTTCTATGATCTCAAAAACACTCAAGCCGTTGCCGGTACCCAGATTGTAATGGCCGCTGGAGGGCGCATACAACGCCTTCATATGCGCCTGGGCAAGATCTATAACGTGGATATAGTCGCGTATGCAGCTGCCGTCCGGCGTGTCGTAATCATTGCCGAAAACCATTATTTTATCGCGTTTGCCCTGCGCCACCTGCAGTATGATCGGTATAAGGTGGGTTTCCGGGCTGTGATCTTCGCCGAAATTGGCGCTGGCACCGGCGGCATTGAAATAACGCAGCGCCGTGTAATCGATATTGTGAATGGCTTTATACCAGGCAAGAACCTTTTCAAAACAGAGTTTGCTTTCACCGTAAGGGTTGATCGGCTTTTGCGGTGCATCTTCAGCTATCGGCACACGCTCCGGCTCGCCGAAAGTTGCCGCAGTACTGGAAAAAACTATCCGTTTGACCTTGCCTGCCACAGCGGCATCGGCAAGATTTATACCGTTGGCGAGGTTGTTGCGGAAATATTTGCCGGGATCCTTCATCGATTCACCCACCAGAGAAAAAGCGGCAAAGTGCATTACTGCATCAAATGATTTTTTTTCAAACAGAGTTATCAAACCGTCGCGGTCGGCTAAATCCAACTGTACAAATTCTTCCACCCGCTTATCCACTGCTCCGCTATGCCCGGTTACCAGTGAATCCAGCACTGTAACCTGAAAACCGCGATCCAGTAAATACTCTGTACAAACACTGCCGATATATCCGGCTCCGCCGGCTACCAATATTTTTTTCATAAAAAGTTTCTGTGCTTTCAACTTATTTGTTTTTAAAATTCACCGGATCAGCTTTTCTGCCGCGCAGCAGTGCTCCCGGATCACGCTTGATGTCTTCGATCAGCTCATTGAGATTGCCCAATACAGAGCTTAACTGCTGGAGCGCCTGTTCAACTTCGCCGCTGCTGTCGTTGAGTTCTTCCAGCAGACGGTTGCCGGAATCCATAATTGAGGCTGTCTGCTCATTGAATCTGGTCACATTAACTGCTTCGAGCTTTTCGTTGAGCTGGGCGGTCAGCACTTTGATATTTTCCAGCGAAGCTGTGGCACTTTTGATTATGTTCTGCATATTTTCGCCGGTCATATTTTCAGAGATATTACCGCTGAACTGTTCGATGTTGGCAGTGATCCGTTCCAGCCGGTCGATCGTCTGCCGGATCGCGGGATCGGAGATTATATTATTCAGCGCCTGCAGATTTTCCTCCAGTTCGCCGGAAATCTTTTTGATATCCACTTTGGCAATATTATCCAGCGATACGGCAACCGAATCGATTATATTGCTGAACGTGCCCGGTACACTGGGAAAATAGATCACTCCCGGCTCATTAACTGCCGGCAGCGGTGTGGCGCGCCGCTTGCCGGGGGCGATAAAATCCATTTCCACATAGCGCATACCGGTAACGCCCGCCAGATCCAGCCGGCAGCACAATCCGGCATCGCGTTCCTGCAGACAATACTCCAATATCCGTTTGGAGCGTTCATTATCACTGCCGCTGTTGAAACCGCTGAAAACAGCCGGGTCGATCTTCATATCCACGCGGATGATCTTCTGTTCCGGCAATATGGATATGCGCTCAACTTCACCGATCGGCACGCCTTTGAATTTAACTGCCGAACCTTTGCTCAATCCCTGAACTGATTCAGAAAATGTCGTGACAAAGTGGATCCGGTCGGCAAATTCATCTGCCAGCCCCAGAAAAAACAACATTCCCAGCAACAGCAGCAACGCACTTGCTGATACCAGCCCGATGCGGTAATATCTCTTGTTTTCCAACATAACTGCAACCCCTATTTTTTATATATCAAATTATCTCTGTTCAAAAAATTACGCACCCACTCCACGCTGCAGGACTCTTTAAGTATCCGCGGATCGCCCTCTGCGGCAATGGTGCGGGTGTTTTTGTCCAGCATTACGATCCGGTCGGCAACAGTAAAAACGCTCTCCAGTTCGTGCGTTACAATCACCACGGTGGAATTGCATTCACTGCGCATTTTAAGTATCAATCTATCCAGTTCCGCCGATGATACCGGATCCAGCCCCGCTGACGGCTCATCGAAAAAGAGCAGCGGCGGTTCCAAAGCCAGCGCCCGCGCCAGACCGGCACGCTTTTTCATACCGCCGGAGATCTCGTTGGGCATATAGTCAGCAAAGTCCGCCAGATTGACCAGCGCCAGTTTTTCCATAACTTTATCTTTTATTTCCGCAGCAGAAAGCCGGGTATGTTCCTGTAAAACCAGCGCCACATTCTCTGCCAGCGTCAGCGACCCCAGCAATGCGCCCCCCTGATAAGTCACCCCGAAAACCCGGGCTGTTTCGTAATCTTCCAGCGGCTGTTCAGTTATATTACGGCCGAAAATCATTACCGACCCGCTCTGCGGCGGATAAATGCCAATAATATGTTTGAGCAGAGTCGATTTCCCGCAGCCGGAACCGCCCATAATTGCAAAAATCTCGCCGCGTTTGACCGTAAAATTCAGATTTTCCAACACAGTGCGGCCGTCGTAACCGATAGCCAGATCCTTTATTTCCAATGCCGGAACATCCTTTGACAACACTGCCATATCAATACCCCCAGAACGAATACAACACCGTAAGAACAGTATCAAGGATTATCAGAAAAAGTATTGAACGCACCACCGCTCCGGTCGCGGCACGCCCCACGCCCTGCGAATCAGGCGCACTGCGGAAACCTTCGCGGCAGCCGACCAGCGCGATCATTGCGCCAAAAAAGAAACTTTTGACCACACCCAGCACAAAGACCATCGGGGTAAGCACTTCTGCTGTACGGCTGATATAGGTTTCGGCAGTCAATCCCAGATAAAAATTTCCTACTGCCAGCCCGCCCAACAGACCGGCTATATCGCCGAAAACTGTCAGTATGGGCATAGCAATCACCATAGCCAGCAGTTTGGGTACTACCAGAAAACGCACCGGCGATATACCCATTGTGGTCAGAGCGCTGATCTCTTCTTCGGCCTTCATCGCCCCGATTTCGGCGGCAAAACTGCTGCCGGCGCGTCCGGTGGCAATAAGAGCGACCATCAGCGGCCCGAATTCTTTGAGCATAGAAAATCCCACCAGGTCGGCAACAAATATTTCCGTACCGAACTTCTGCATCTGAACAGCAGCCTGAAAAGCTATGGTTATGCCCATCAGAAAACAGATCAGTATAACTATCGGCAGCGCCAGCGCCCCGCACATATCCATATAGTAGGCAAAATTGCTCCAGCGCAGTTTGCGCGGATTACGTATAAGCAGAGCCAGCGAAGCTGCCGTTTCACCCCAGAAAGCGACTGATTCCCGCCACGAAACAACTTCACCGGCAACCATTCTGCCTATGGAAATAAAAAACTTTTTCACTTGCTTTGCAACCCTGCCTGATATTAATTACTGCTCTTGAGTATTAAGATAATACCACATCAGTTTTATGCAAATATTTTTACTCTTTTGGAGCCTTTTTATCTGCGGAGAGTTCCACGGCAAAACGGCCGGAAAGCGACTTGTAGCCGCCGGCCAATGGTTTCTGCACGCCGCTTTGCTGTACGCGGTCGCCGCCACGGGCGGGGCGGCTGCGGTAAATTGCCATTGCCACAGTATCTTTGACCTTGAATTTTTCAAGCTGGCTGAAAGGTATCAGCCATTCGATGCTCCAGGAATCTTTATTGCGGGAGCCTTTGCAGTATGCCGGAAACTTTTCCTGCGGTTCCAGCACCCCCCGGTCATTGCGGATAAATGCCTGATAGCATCCTCCGGCATTGCCCACCAGCTGAATATGGGGGTTTTCTCTGCCCGGAGAAGCAATGAATATTTCCACGGTATCATCGTTCCAGATCGAAAGTTTGTTTTCGCTTGTGGCTGCGGCAGAAAATTTATCCATAACCTTTTCCTGACAGACAAATTTCAGTTTGAGCGCATTGCCTGTACCGGCAAGCGTAACTGTCCCCGGCTGAAAATCATTGTAAAATGCAAACGGCACCAGTTTGAGTGTTTCACCGGCAGCAGTCAATTTTACCGGACTCTGACGGTAGGAGAACTGCCGGTAGAGTTCGCGCACATATTCAGCGCTTTTGCCGTTGGGTATAGCGGCATCGGACTGTTTTTCAAAGTGCGCAAAGTCTTTGGAGAGCTGCTGCAGAAACTTGTTTGCCGGGGCTTTCTTTACAGCTGCATTCAGCAGTCTGCGCGGAGTTTCCAGCCGGAATCTGGCGTAACAGTTGAAAAGCGGTTCATCCCAGAAACCGGCTCCTTCGAGCAAACCTTCCATTGCATCATAAAATTTACGCAGTTCCTCCGCGGCATCCGGCGCGGCAAGGCTGCAGAATTCATCGATGATTTTTTCCACATCAAGTGAAGTATCAAACATTATTGCGCTCTGCACATAGTTGTTCAATGCGCTGAAACTGTAAGGCACCTTGCCGCCGCCTTCGGAACGCACCAGACCGGCTGCCGCCCCCTGCAGCTGTTTGAAGTGTTCGGCAATGCGGTGCGGATTCATCAGCGGAAAATCTTTCATCCCCGGCGGGCGCGGATAGCAGTGCAGCAGAATTCTGGCGCCGGCTTTTTTCCAGTTGGCACAAATTTCGCGTACTGCCGGGTACTCCGGAGCAAGAAAATGCCCGGTCAGCACCCAGACAACAGTATTGGGCGGCAGTTTTTCCGTCTGCGGGGGGCGGTAATAATGATTGCCTTTGGTCTGGATATGAAAATACAATCCGGGATGATCTTTGACCAGCGTGTTGCCGATCTGGCTGAAAAATGCGTAAACTGTTTCGCTGTAATCTGCGCCGCGTGTGAGTTTTCCGGCGGGCGAACCGGTACATTCGGCACATTCACAGCCTTTGACCGGAGCATCGCAGAAAAAGCGGATGACCTTTGTCGAAGGCCGCTTTTTTATGACATATCTTACATCATCTATAACCTGTTTTACCACTGCCGGGTTGCTGGTACAGGGGAAATGCAGCGGATATTTGGCGTTGATCCTTTTATTATTGTGCAGTGCAAACATCTCCGGCTTGTCTTTGAAACGCTTGTTCCACTTGTTGTAGATCTGGTAATAATAGTCGCGTATGCTCCACTCCGGAACCTGCCCCAATCTCCGGCGGAAAAAGAGCATCATACTCTTTTTATCCACATTCTTGCCTGCCGACTGGAATCCGCGCGACTCATAAGATGGTTTCGGCAGATCCTGCATTGCCGGAAAGATTATTGCGCAGTCACGGGTGTACTTTACGCCCTCATCACCGGGCAGAAAAAACTTTACATTCAGATATTTCTGCAGAAAATACTCCACTGCCAGCAAAGTTCCGCAGTTGTGTTTGAGTGTATAAATATCTCCGTTGGGTGTATCATATCCGTAAAAAAGAAAATTGTTTCCGCGCCGGAAGACCCCGAATTTGCCGGGCAGATTTTCTCCGGCTGGCAGATTTATGAACCCCGCAGCAACCGCTTCCGGCGAAAGCCCCACATAAAAAGTTGCCGTTTCCGCCTTTTGCCCATTGATCTCCGCCGGGGAAGAGTATATTTTTCCAAGATGTCTGCTCAACTCACCGGCAGCGGATTTTTCAATACCGGAAGCCTTCTCCGCAGTAACAATACGGATATTCTGGATCTGAATACTCTCTGCAGCCGGCATTCCACTGCAGCACAGCCATACCGCCGCGCAACAACTCAAAAACTTTTTCACGTTCTGTTTCCTCTGTTTTATTTATTTTGCCGGCTCCGCAGAACCGATTGATTCAAAAATAAGTTCCGGCATATCAGCCGGCGGCGTCTGTTCCAGAATCTCCGGTGTTGTCACCCCGGTCATAACCAATGCCGGAGTCAGACCGGCATTGCGCGCTCCGGCAATGTCGGAAAAAAGCGCATCGCCCAGCATCAGCACCTCGCGGCACTCCAAAAACAGATCATACTTTTTCTGCAGGCACTTGAGCGCATAATCAAAAATAATTTTATATGGTTTGCCCAGATAGACCAGCTGGATATTGATTTTCATCTCCTCCAGAATTCCGGCGATAAAACGCGCCTGCGCCCCGGCGCCGATGCCAATAGTGTTTTTCCGGGCATTGGGCCAGTAACTGTCGGGATTGGGTACAATCATCTGCCGGTCGCGGTGCCGGATAAAGTAGTTCATAACTGCGTGGAAAGTGCGGTGCCAGTCAAAATATCCCTCGCCGGCAATAACAAAACGGCATTCATCGATTTCATCAATATTCCGGCACGGTATCAATCCGGCGGCTTCCGCCAGGCAGGGAGTGCCGAATTCGCCCATTATAAAAACTTTACTGCCGGCAAGGTTATGTTCTTCCACCCAGTCGCCCAGAGCGTGACTGCAGGAAATTATCTCTGAAGGTGCCACATTGCCCCCGCTGCGGGCTATGATCTGCGATTTCTGTTCGCGCGAATGGTGGCTGTCATTGGTCAGACAGAAAAAGGGAGTTTTGATTTCGCGCAGCCATTGGAGCGTGGATTCGGCTCCGGGCATCGACATACCACCGGAAACAATGGTGCCGTCAACATCAAAAAACACCGCTTTATATTGCGGTTTTTCTGCAGAAATATTTGATAACCAAAAATCTCGGAAATTCATTGGTCAAAACCCTGAAATTATATGAAAATGTAATATAGACGGGGTTTGCGGAAAATACAATTTTTCGGGCAAAAATAAATTTTAAAAAAAATTTAAAAAAAATTTGCATTTTGTCGTTTCCGGTGAAACATTAGCATTGGACAGCGAATCCAAGCTGTTGGCAGGCTTGGAAAGCCGCTGCAAAAACAACCTTTTCAGAAAGGAGAGAATATGCAGATCATCATCAACGGCCGTAACTTTGAAGTCACTGAACTGATCCGTAGCAACATCGCCGGCAAAATCGAAGCGTTGTTTGCCTACTATCCCAATCTGAAAGTTTCCACTGTGCGGATAACTATGGAAATCGGCAAAAATCATCAGGCCAAAGTCGGTATCTGGGCGGCGGTCAAAAAGCAGTCGATGGTATCCGAGGGTGCCGCACTTGATCTCTATAAAGCTATCGATGAAGCAGTTGAACACCTCAAAGTCCAGCTCGACAGATATGTTGACAAGTACAAGCACCCGGCTGCGGCAACTCCGCCGGTACGCGATATAGTTGCCGCCGACGCATAAATCACTAAATAAAAAAATTTCGCCGGAATCGCCTTTATTTGAACAATAAAGGCAATTCCGGTTTGTTTATTATAAGTGCATTGCAATATTTTTTCTGTAAAAAATCACGCTATTGCAAGAAAAAAACTAAAATAATCTGCTGCGGTTTGACAAAATAAAAAAAGGTTGCTGCAAGACTTTTTTGAAGTTTTGCAACACCCTTTTTTACTTTTCGTTAAAATATCAATCGCGCACTTTTACGCCGTTGGCTGCGAGATACTTTTTCAATTCACCGATATCGATCAGGTGAAAGTGGAATACCGAAGCCGCCAGCAATACCTGGGCACCGGCTTTTGCCGCCGCCAGAAAATCTTCCATTTTACCGGCGCCGCCGGATGCTACGACTACACATTCCGGACAGGCATCGTGAATAGCCTTGATCACCGGCAGATCGTAACCGGTACGCGCACCGTCACCGGCTTTGCTGGTGGGCAGAATGGTTTTTACGCCGAAATCACGGACGCGCTTTGCCCACTCCACAGCATCGGTGCCGGTAGCAGTTCTGCCGCCGTCGATATAAACTTCGTATCCGGAGGGCAGGGCGGGATTCACATCTACATCGATTGCCACGGTGACTTTATCCTGACCGAATTCTTTGATCATTTCAGCAATGACTTCCGGCTTGCGGAACGCCGCTGAACTGGTGGAAACTTTGTTGGCTCCGGCATTGAGTACGGCTGCGGCACTTGCCACATCGCGGATGCCGCCGCCGACGGTAAATGGTACACTGCAGACGGGGGCAACGCGCTTGACCACTTCAATGAGAGTATCGCGCTTTTCCACCGTGGCAGTAATGTCAAGCATTGCCAGTTCGTCGGCGCCTGCCGCGCAGTAAGCCTGTGCGCAAGCCACCGGGTCACCGGCATCGGCAATATCCACAAAGTGTACGCCTTTGACCACTCTGCCTGCTTGCATATCCAAGCAGGGCATAATCGAAACAGATGTGATTTCGCTCATAAAAATGACTCCTGTATAAAAAAATATTTTCTCTGTACTTTAAAATAATTTAAAAATAACATTTTTGCAAGCATAAAAAACAAATTTTTTTACTAATTTTATGGAGGCGCAGGGCAAAATGCCAAAGTTGTATTATATTAATACTGAAAAGTCGGATCCATTAAAAAAAGGTAATGCTATGAAAGTAATGATTCTTACTGATTCTGAAGGTCCCGCCGGGGTAAACGGCAGACCTGATGCTCCCGTCGGCAACACAATGCCCAATAAACCTACTGTAGATATTGCACTGGTCAACGAAGTGAATGCTGTCTGTGAAGGGCTGGTGGCAGCCGGGGCTGATGAAATAGTGGTTTTTGACGGTCACGGCGGCAGCAACAGTATAGATATATTTAAGCTGCACAGCAAGGCATCGCTTATGCAAATCGGGAATTTTATGCCGGTAAGCTGGCTGGATGGAACTTTTGATGCTTTTATTCAGCTGGGTGCGCACGCTATGCAGCACACTGATGGCTATATGTGTCACACTTACAACAGCCACGCGGTGCAGTCAATGATCCTCAACGGCGAACTTATTGGCGAAATCGGTATATCCAGTTATCTGGCGGCATATTTCAAGGTGCCCACAATAATGGTTTCCGGCGATGATATGGCTTGTCACGAAGCGCGTGCATTGCTGGGCGATGATCTGACCGTAGTGCCGACCAAGAGTTCGGTCAACCGTTATACGGCTGTAAACTATCCGGTGCAGGAGGTTTATGCCAATTTGCGTGCCGCGGCTGAAAAAGCGCTGCGAAATCTTGACAAAAGCAAGGTTCTGGAAGTACCTGAACAGCTGGAATTGACAGTACGGATGATGTGCCCCAATCAGACGTGGGCGGCAGAAAAACTCGGTGTTGAACGGTTGGATGAAGTGACTTTGCGTTATGTGAGTGATGATATGATCGACTTGTGGGCGCAGCGTCTGGGCTGGGCGCCGGGAGTGCATAAGCGCAAGTACAATGTAACTCCGGAGTGGAAACACCCGCACACATTGGCAAAAGAGGCTTTCAGCGAATAACAGCAATGTTGAACCGACAGGCGGCGGATGCCGCCTGTTTTTTTGCTGCCGGCAAACACAGAATAAATGTGGTTTGCGGTTTGAAAAAGAGACAAATTGCGGTATATTATCTCTAATATTTATACTATTGGATATTTACCGGGAATTTTAATATGCTTACAGATGCACAACAGCGCTCTGCTGCTAAAAAGTTTGCTGCCGAATGGGAAGGCAGGGGGTATGAAAAGGGCGAAACCCACTCCTTCTGGATCAACTTGCTCCGGACGGTGCTGGGGATTGCTGAACCGGAATCTTTTATCTCTTTTGAAACGCAGGTTTTGCTTGGGCATACCTCATTTATTGATGCATACATTCCCGAAACAAGGGTAATGATAGAGCAGAAAAGTTTAGATGTTGACCTCAACAAGCCCGCAAAACAGTCGGATGGGTCAATGCTTACACCCTATCAGCAGGCAAAGCGTTACTCTGATGAGCTGGAACTTTCCAGGAAGCCCCGTTACATTGTGATTTGCAACTTTCAGGAGTTCCATATTCACGATATGGAGCATCCGCACGATGAGCCGGAAGTGCTGAAACTTGCGGATCTCGCTAAAGAATATTACCGCTTGAGTTTTCTGTCTGATACCAACAAAGCCCACCTCAAGCGGGAGATGGAACTCTCTATTAAAGCGGGTGAAATCGTGGGGCAGATTTACGATGCTATTCTCAAACACTACCACGATCCTTCCGCAGAAAGTACGCTCAAAAGTCTTAATATGCTTTGCGTGCGGCTGGTATTCTGTCTGTATGCCGAGGATGCGGGGATTTTCGGCGTCAAGAATCAGTTTCACGACTATTTGATGCGTTTTGAAGCCCGCGACATCCGGCGGGCATTGGTGGATTTGTTCAAAGTATTGGATACTCCGGAAGATAAACGCAAGTCGCTGTATCTGGACGATGATCTGGCGGCGTTCCCCTATGTCAACGGCGGACTCTTTGCAGAAACTGATATTGAAATACCGCAATTTGATGATACCGTAAAAGAACTGCTGTTGGCAAAAGCAAGCGATGATTTCAACTGGAGCGAAATTTCCCCAACCATCTTCGGAGCAGTCTTTGAAAGTACTTTGAACCCGGAAACCCGCCGTTCCGGCGGTATGCACTACACCAGTATCGAAAACATACACAAAGTGATTGATCCATTATTTCTGGATGATTTGAAAGCAGAACTTGAAGAGATATTGAGCATCAAAACTGTTACCAGCCGCAATAAAAAACTTTTTGCTTTTCAGGACAAGATAGCCAGTTTGAACTTTCTTGACCCGGCGTGCGGTTCGGGCAACTTTTTGACCGAAACGTATCTATCTTTGCGGAAACTGGAAAACAAGTGTATAGAAACGATCAATGCCGGACAAACCGCGCTGGGCTTTGACGATGTGATCAAGGTCAGTATCGGACAGTTTTATGGTATCGAAATCAACGACTTTGCGGTAACGGTCGCCAAAACCGCATTATGGATCGCTGAAAGCCAGATGATGAAAGCTACCGAAGACATTGTGCATATAGATCTGGATTTCCTGCCGCTTAAATCTTACGCCAACATCATCGAAGGAAATGCCCTCCGGATCGACTGGAACACCGTAATTCCCAAAGAAAAACTCCACTACATAATGGGCAATCCCCCGTTTGTAGGATATTCTCTGCAATCTGCGGAACAAAAAACTGATATGCTCAATATCTATGTTGATGAAAAAGGAAAGCCATACAAGACCGCCGGTAAAATCGACTATGTGGCGGCGTGGTATTTCAAAGCCGCAGAAATAATGCAAAACAGCACCATCCGGACTGCTCTTGTTTCTACCAACAGTATCACGCAGGGCGAACAGGTCGCCGGGGTGTGGAAACCGTTGTATGAGCGGTTTAATGTACATATTGATTTTGCCCACCGCACTTTCCGCTGGGATAGTGAAGCCAATATAAAAGCGCACGTGCATTGTGTCATTATCGGTTTTTCGGCAGCAGAGAATGCCAAGACCAAAGTGATTTTTGACAATCAGACTGATCGGAGTTGTCGGACAATCAATGCTTATTTGACCGATGCTCCCGATGTTTTTGTCGAAAGTTGCAATAAACCGCTGTGTGATGTTCCGGAAATGACTACCGGCAACCGTCCTGCAGATGGTGGACATTTAATTATCGAAGCAGAAGAGTACGATGATTTTATTGCCAGAGAACCGGGGGCGATACCTTATATTAAAAAGTTAGTCGGGGCGGCTGAATTTATAAACAATAAGAAGCGTTATTGTTTGTGGTTGAAGGGGGTATCTCCTGCGGAATGGCGAAAATTACCTCTTATTGTAGAACGGGTTGAAGCCTGTAAAGCTGACCGTCTTGCTGCACCTGACCCAGGCAGACAAAAGCTTGCAGATACCCCAATGCTGTTTAGAGAGACTCAGAATCCAGATTTTTTTGTTATTATTCCTAAAGTAAGTTCTGAAAATCGCTTTTATATTCCAATGGGATTTTGTGATAAAAATACAATTTCTACAGATTTGAATTTTATTATTCCCTCTGCCACTCTTTACCACTTCGGTGTTTTGACCAGCAATGTTCATATGGCTTGGATGCGGGTTGTTGCCGGGCGGTTAAAATCGGATTACCGTTACTCCAAAGATATCGTTTACAACAATTTTCCGTGGTGCGAGCCCACAGATGCCCAGAAAGCCGCCATTGAAAAGACCGCTCAAGCGATTCTGGATGCCCGGGCATTGTATCCGGATTGCAGTCTTGCCGATCTATACGATGAAGCAACCATGCCGCCCGAACTCCGAAAAGCACATCAAGCAAACGACCGTGCCGTGATGAAGGCCTACGGTTATAATCCCTCTATAACCGAGCCGGAAATCGTCGCTGATTTGATGAAACGCTATCAGGAGTTGGGTATAAAGGGTAAATAACGATGAGTTATCTTAAAAATTTTCTATTGCAAGAACCTCCGTCGGAAGGAATAGCTATTCCTCGAATTCTTATACCTTTTGATGAAGCCTTTCATAAGGAAAGTTATAATGCGTGGCACAATTTTTTAATGCTCAACAAAATACATAAAAAATGGATTATTTTATCTGATTATGTTTTTGATGATCCAAGTAAGCCTAATAATGTTGCAATTTTTTCAATAATACCAGCCTTTTCATATATTGAACACCCCCAAGTTATAAATAACACACTTCCGAGAGATTTTAAGAAAACAACAAATATATCGAAGGATGCGATATCTTTTTTAAAAAAGGATGATATATTTACAATTGCACTTTTGTTTCCTAATATGCGGGATGATTTTATCATCTTTCCTCAATATGGCAGACAAGAAAACTGGCGAAAAGTATTTATAATGTTGTCAGATTTATTCGGTATATGGATTGAAACAACTCCGTCAAAAGAGCAAAAAGATATTTACAATGGTATCAAAAAAAGATTTGACAGAATATTGAACAATTTCAAAAAAAATGAAAATCTATATTTGTTGAATATAATTTTTAGCATAGCTGCCTTTGTTGCTTATTTGGCTATTGAGATATCAAAAGTTAATGAAGCAGAATTGATTGGATGGAATTCTGATCGAGATAAAATATTGTCATTTAAGACGAATGAAGATGATCCTACCCCTTTTATTTTCTACTTGATTTATACCTATAATCATATTTTCTCGTATCATTCACATATAAAAACAACAAAAATGTGTTTCCTCGCTCCCAAATTTAATGAAAAAGTAATAGAATTTGATTATTTAAACAGAATTCCTGATTTTTTCGCAGGCGTATTCGCTGATTTTAATTTTCAAGCAAAAACAACAACAAGCATAAAAGCAGGAGATTTGTTAAATGAAGTTTTGCTAAATAATCAAAATATACAGATATATAAACTGGAATCGCCAAATCTTGTAAAACAAATTTTTTTATCAAGAAATAACTAATTAAATAATATTTTTTACTTCAATATGGATTTTTTCTCCTATATTTGCTAAAATCAAACCTTATGAATGATTTTACTGCAATTATTTTGTATATCGTTTTGCTTCCAGCCGTTCCTCCAAATCATCCGGGAGTTTGGAAAAGAAATCAAGTCCGGTTTGTTTTTCCACCTCATCAACGCTGACGGAAAATACTTGTAATGGTTGATCGGAAGAACGGTGAGGAATAATAAA
>JAZNBV010000046.1:0-16413 GCA_045587205.1 Victivallaceae bacterium | reverse complement strand
CCCCTTTTTTCCAAACCTTTTCCCCGCATTTATTTATTTGCTTTGCAAATAGATAAATGCCATTCAAGTTTTTAAAAAGTCAAATACAAAAGTTAATCATATAGCCTTTTATTGACCTACCCGTGTTGGGAACAGAGCGTTAAGAAAATAGTTTTTTCACAGTTTGATATCGATTATATAATCTTGATATTTAAAATTTTGTTATTGTCCCGAATCTTGCGATGTATCAGCCCGGGTAACGCAAGGCAACCAATCTTTACTTACGCACGGTTAGTTGATAAAATGCTATTTTACAGCAACAAGCATCAGGAGTTATCATCGGGGGATAAAAGGTTCGTTTATGGCAAACATAAAAATATAGTGTTGATTCTATGGATTTTTAAGTATTGCCAACTGATATTGAAAAAAATAAATGGAATATTGGTGCATCGTAAAACTTGCAACAATATTCCATTTGACATATCTTGATATTGGTCCAGTCAGATATTTATTTTTATATGCAAATATCCGGCAAAGCAGCCGCGGGGGATTGTTATACAAAGCTTGTTCCCGGTTTGCCGGTAAGACAACTCTTTACTCCCGGAGAATTCCGGCGAAAATGCCCGAACTTTTTCCGGGACGCCCCCCCCTTCCGGCAGCTTGAATTTGAGTTCAATAGCTGTTTGATTTTTAGGTGAATCTTTCAGAAAGTTGACAAATATATCGCCATGACTGATCATTTCCGGCGGACAAGCCAGCACTCCGGCAACATTAACCATATGCAGATTGCAGCAGTTGGTTTCTTCATCACGGAACGCCGTTAACATATAATCTCCGGATGAACAACTGATAACTTGATCGTTATTCAGCAGCATAGCCATTATTCTGCCGGGAACATTTTTCTGATAATCTGCAGCAAAATACGGTGCGACTTCTTTTTTATACGGATCTGCCCCCCAGCGATTGATTGAGAAAGCGTAATGTTCAGCTTCCGGATGACGTGAACGGATGCCGCCGGCAAACCACACCAGATTGCCGTTCATTGCACTTACAGCATAAATCGATCCGTCACTGCCCCGGGCAACGACTTTTACATCGCCAACAACATTGCTTAAAGTACAGCTTTCTTCTACTTCGGGCATTGTCAGCGTTTCGCCCTGCCACTGGAATGTTCCGGCGGGCACTTGGTGCAGACCATTTATATCTGCCTGGAAGTTGAAGACCTTTTCCGGATGTTCCCGGCGTGTACAGTCGGGATTGAATATGCCGAATTCACCGTGTATAAGGAGTTTGCCACCGCGTCTGCAATATTCGGCAAAGCGTTCCAACGCTTCATCGGTCAGCATCCGGGCACCAGTTAACACAATCAGAGGATATTGTAAATACTTCTCCAGCGGATCATCTTCAAAAATGACTGTTTCACGCAAATTGCAGAATACGCCCGCTTGAATCCAGGTGCAGAAAGGCCGTGAGCCGGATTCCAGCCCGTCTGGTGTATAGTCAAATGATGCCCTCGGCAGATAAAACGCTACTTCCGCCAGCGGATCGGCTTTACCAGCCAGACGCCGGTGGATTTTTTCGTATTCCAAATATTGCTGTTCTTCGTTATTGAGATCAGCTCCTTCGGGAGTGACCATCAGTAAATGTTCCCAAGCTCGGGAAAGTGCCCAGCAGAAGTAATAATCATCTGGTCGTGCCGGATAAAAAAGACTCATCGGATCAATGGAATGTTTACGCGCCATCGCTGTACGGTGTACCGCATCGGTGGTCCACGCCGGATAAGATGCCCGGATAACTGACGAAAAACGGTTTTCCTGAAAAACGTGGCTCCACAGATCGCCGACATTTTCAAAAGGATACGCCGTGTGCATCCGTTGGAAACAACTGGTGTGATAATTGGGCCGCAGCATTTTAAGTCCCAGACTGGCGGCATGAGCACTTACTTTACGCTGAAAACGGGCTGTTGATTCTGTGCGGAAACGCTGCCACGCCATAAATGCCGGATTATCATAATTACCGGCAAAGTCTGCCCAGTTTGACGGTGACGGCAGATCATAGCCGGTCTCTTCGTTGAACTTTTTGCGGCATGCCGGACAGGCACAGGAGTTGCCGTTTGCGTAGTAATGCACATCATCAGTCATAATGCCGTCGATTCCGGTGGTACGGTACATTCTTTCCAGCGACTCCAGATAGGCATCTACAAAAGCTTCGTTGTTATAACAATGCACATAACCTTTATATTCAGTAGTCACATAATCGCCGTTGCGACCATCGATCTGACGGCAGTCCGAAAGACGCACTCCGGGGCGGATTTCCGGATCTCCGCTGGCAATATGATCACGCAAACCGGGGAACATATCCAGCGATCCTTTGCGGATTTTCATAGACCGCTCCAAACTTTCCCAATCGGCGTTTCTGCGGGGATTGTGGGTCAAGGTAGAACTGTGATGTTCAACCACGCGGATATTGTACTTGTGACAGGCGCGTACCATTTTTGCCAGAGCCGCATTGATCTGATGCCAATAGGGGTAAAAACTCCAGCGGAAGTGAGTGCAGCTGAAAGTCATAACTATATTGACCCCGGTTTCGGTGAACTCCCGGGCTTTTTCCTCAAAATCGGCATCGCTCCATTCGCAGATTTCAGATTGATTATACCAGAAAACCCCGAATTTATCTTGTATTTGACTCATAAAAAATCAACTCACTTTTTGAGAATTTCCCGAATGGATACATCGTCAATAAAACATTCACCGGGCTTGTTGTCACCATATGCTATTGAAAAATAATCGATACTTTCCGGTTTTGTGCAAGTTACGCGGAATGTGTGCTTGTGCCAGTTGTTGTCCGGATTTTTCAAAAGAGCTTTCAAACCGGTACCCGGCAGACGGATATCTTTGAAGTTTTTGCAATCAGTGTATTTTATCCACAACTGTACGCGGTACTCCGCACCTTTTTTCATAGCTTTGAACGGCACCATAAAAAGTTCTTTGCGGGCGGTTGGACGCATAATCTGCATAATACCGTCACCGGCAGAATCGCTTACCAGATGCATTGATTGTTTGCCGCTGTGAGCAGCAGCTGTGGTTTTGGCTTTGACTTTAGGGGTGTAACTGTTGAACCATTTGCCGCAATCAGCTTGCTCCATATCGCCATCAGCAACCAGTTCCTGACCGAGTGTTTCACCAGTTTCCGGATCCTTCCAAATTTGTGCATCATCACCGGCGGTGACTTCAGCGGTGATTTCCGGATAGCGTTGAGTATTGTCAACGGTGATTTCTTCGACTTTAAAATCGTCGAACCAGACTGCGCCGCCCATCTCTTTACTGGTTGCTTCAAGCTGGCAATCAACCCCGATAACATCTTTATCCCAGGCCTTGGCTGGAACCGCCACATAGACTTCAAGTTTGTGCCACTTTTCATCGCCAAGCTTTTCAATGCCGATATATTGAGCATAGTTGACTCTACCGGAACCAAGCGGTTCAGTACCCAAAGCACCACCGGTTTTGAGCGGGAACGTAACCATTATTCTGGCAGTTGAACCTTTGAGCAGATTTTTGCCTTTTGTCCAAACCGAAATACGGTAATTTTTGCCGGCTTCAAGTTTAAAATCCAACGGGCGGCGGAAAAATACCATTCCGGTATTCAATGAGCGGTCGCGGTCGAGTTTGAGCGCGCCGGCTTTGCTCCGACCCACGGTGCGGTCAAGTGTAAGTTTGGCTGTATGGCGGGCAAGCTGCCACGGAACCCAAGGTTTATAGGTCTGGTCAAAAGTATATTCACAAACCGTTTTGCCGGGGGCATTTTTGCCGCTTTCAGAAAGTTTGCGCATATTTATATAGGGCAGCAGATAACGGCTGGCGGCATCAACAAAGTAGTTGCGGAAAAATTCAGCACGCTGTTTGTGGATACCTTCCGGCGCGGCAGCCAGAGTCTGGTCAAGATACTCGATGGATCGGGTAATATCTTCGTACTCCAAAGCATCCAGATAGCTGGCATCTTTACGCTGCAGGAAGGGTGCCGGAATTGCCGCACGATCCTGAAACCACGGAGTTTTGGGTACTTTGTTGGTCCAGAAATTTGCCCACACCTCAAAGTATTTGCGGAACGGCACTGCGGCTTCTTTGCCCACCATAAGTTCCAGCCATTCAGTGATCAAGGCTTCTTCATCGAGATCAATGTTCCAGCACAATTTCTGGATCATATAAACCTGCGGGCCGCCTTTCCAATGTCTGCCGGGGTGCAATTCATCGGTGTAAACACGCAAATTGTGATTTTTATAAAGATGACGGAGCTTTTTCGCCATATAAGGAGCATTGTAATACGGAACCATATATGCACCTTCAAAGCTGTAATCCCACCAGCCGATGGAGGAAACGAGTTTATCCCACTTTTTCAGACGTTCTTCAAGTATTTTATCCAGCTTGGGGTCAACATAGAATTTGAGGTCTTCGCAGACAATGGGAATTACATTCTGCGGCAGTTTGACATTTTCGGGCATTTCCCGCGTCACCCAGTAGTTGAGCAGTCCATAGAGGCGGTCGGGATATTTTTTATTGACGATATTGACTGTTTTTGCCACCCATTCATAATAGCTCTGGGACTCTACACCGGGGGACATTTGGCTGTTTTTGGCTTTGCATTTATCGCACTGGCAGATTTCTCCGGAATCGTTGACTGACAGACTCTGGCTTAACGAATAGGGATTTTTATCAAAATATTCAATCAGATTTTTTGCCGTTTCTTCGGCAATACCGTCAGCGGTATAACAGGGTTCCCAGTTGCGGAGCCGCCAGTCACGCAATTTCAATTTGGGCGGAATCCGGCGTTTACCGTCAATGAGCGGAAAAAATTCCGGATTGGTTTTGGCGTATTTCTCCGGATCAAGCAAGTTTCCGACATTGTGGTTATATCTGAAAACAGCTGCGGCAGAGCAATGGGTACTCAAAGCCCAGTTGAACGCAGCCGCCTGCTGGTGCCGCTCGCGGCTGCCGAAAGCCTGACCGTGCGTGCCGCTCCAACTGCGTACCCAGATATCGGGTACTACGCGGAGATTTTCCGGCTTGATGATCCAATCAGTCAGTTGGGGCACATGAGTACCCAATTCGCCGGGCATCAGAAATCTTGCCCCCATAAAGTGTTCCATAAAATGGCTTGCCGCATCAACGTGGAAGAGATCACTGTTCACCACAGGATAACCGGCACAGACAATGTTTTTTGCATCGGCAAAGTGGATCATAAAACCTGCCGGACGCGGAAAATCCAGATTGAGCTTTTTGACAAATTCAGTCAACCCTATATGGATATTTATCATATCCTGCGGAGCAGAGGCAAGTTTATTTTCCGGGACTACTGTTACATACGCATCTGTGCTCTGATGGGTAAGTTTGGTAATCGCATCAATTGCCACTTGCATCACCCGCGACGGCTTCCCGGCGGGTATGACTACGCGGAATTTTGCTTTGTTATCTTTGACCAGAACCATCTGTTCCGGCAGTTCGGCTGCCCATATTACAGGAAGCGATGCTACGGTCAGCAATACCGCAAAAAACTTTTTCATAGTTGATCCTTTCGTTATATATTATATTCAAACTAAATTATATTTCTGCAAAAGTTTTGCCATTTGTTCGGCAAAAAAAGTGTGTCCGGCCGGGCTCAAATGCACCCCGTCCGGTAAAACAAGTTCGTAACGGTTGGGGTAAATAAGTTTATACAAATCCAGCAGCGGATAATTGTTGCGTTCCGCAAACTCGCGGACGATCTGCCGCTGACTCTGCAGTTGATCATCCAGTTTTCCACCGGGAACCATAGTATAAAAAATATGTTGTTCATCAATGATCGGTGGAAAAGTTATCACCACAACTTTACACTTTTCCGGCAAACCGGCTTTGAATTTTTCAAGCAGACTTATAAATTCAGCATCATCTACTTTTCGGTGCGCCCGCTCCGGACGCGGATCGTGATTATTGCCGCCGAATTCCAGTAAAACCAGATCCGGATCGTGTGATAACACATCTTTTTCATAACGCATCATTGCTTCGCGGGCGGAATTGCCGCCGTGACCGGCATTGATCAAAACGTGTTTGTGTTCCAGCAAGTGATCAAGTTTCAAAAGCCAGTTATCTTCCGGTTCAACCCCGGTACGACCTTCGGTGATCGAATCACCAAATGCAACAATTTTCATAAAAACACCTCATTATATCCATAGTTGCGGGTGGCGGATCGGAAAATTCCGTAATACTTCGAAAACCGCTACCGGTGCGGACAATTTATCGTACAACACTTTATAGTCATTTTTCTGCAAATAGTGTGCACTTAAATAGAGTGCAGACTGCCGGCACGGCCAGTATTTATCGTAAAGTACATCCGGCGGCAGCTGCCACGAGCCTTTGTCGGCAATGAACGGCGTTATAAACTCCATAGCTTTTGCCACGCTCTGACCGGATTTGCCGGTAACTGTAAAGTAATTTTCATCTTTTGTGGTCAATATCGCCGCTACACCGGCAAAAGCCTCCAGCACAAACAGCGAATATCCGTACGGCTTGGTGCGTGCCAACTCCAGCGGGCAGGAGCCGTCAGGTGCGATCTGCTGCAACAATATATTTTTGAAATCGTTCCGGAACTCTGCCAGCAGTTTTTCATTGCCGGTCAAACTGGCGTATGCTGCCGCTTGCATATACCAGCAAACCGAATGATTATTAGTTGTGCTGCGTTCGGTGCTGCCCAACTTGCTGATACATAACCAGTCAAGAAAATCAGCAAACCATTTTTTGCACTGCTGTACTGTATGCTCCGGTAAAACATCTGCCAGCTTTTTTATGCTTAAAGCCGTTTCCGCCAAGTGGATGGTATCAATTACCCCGAAACAGCGACCGGATACTTTTTTGCGGATCGCCTGTGCATAATTCAAATGGGGCCGCATCGCTGTATCCGAATCAATAAACCACGCGTGCAATATATGGTTTACAGTTTGCAGATATTGCGTTTTATTATCTTCAAGATATGCCGAAGTCAAACCGGCAATCTGACAACTCATCCGCAAAACCAGTTTACGGTGGCGGTTGAAGCATTCAGGATTGCTCATTCCATCCCGGCAGATATAGGCACCCTGCGGATCTTGTGGATTTTTCCACCAGTAATCGGCTTCTGAATAAAACTCATTGGCTGAACCGGGATTCCACGATGAAAGCGCGTGAACTACAGTTTTGACCGGCATTCGCATAATGCGTTCCGGGGCAAGCGGAAAAATCATTTTTATACTCCTGATATATTAAATTTCATCATCAAAAAAGAATATTCCACCGGCACGCAGCTTGCCGCCCTTTTTCATAAACTCTACTGCACTGCGCTGCAGGGTGGTTTCTTGCGGCAGCGAATCAAAATCATCGCTTTCATAACCGAACAGAAAGAACATTCCCTCTTTATCGCCGGATCTTACCGGAAAGAGATGCCCCATTTTCATTAAAGCTGTCATATTATCCGTACCCGCCAAACCTTGCAGATCCGGATTAAGTATCCACGAATTGCAATAAATGACCTGTGCTTTGCTGCTGAAAAACCGAAATGCTTTTTTCAGTGATTCCCGGCCGATTTCAGGTTTCATTCCGCCTCCTGCCGGTATGTGCATATCAATAACGGTTCTGGCTCCATACTGCCACGACCATTCGTCAGATGAAAATTCTGCGCACTCTTTACCGGCAGTGCCATCGGCATTGATGATATTGCCAGAAATTGATTTTTCGCTTAAAGATGCCCGGGTAAGCCAGGTTGGTTTTTCGTTATCCACAAATCCGCGGTCATCGCAAAAAGTCTGATCAGCCGCCAGCAGAACTTTCTGCGAAGGATTTTTGCGGTTGATCACCACAGCCGGTAAATCGCGTTTATCTTTGTGCAGCTTAAAGTGAAATCTGCCAAGCTGATAGATTTCAGCTTTGTAATAGCTGCGGCAATATCCCACCTGACAGGGGTGGAACTTGATCGTATTTGCCGTATCGCCATTGGAGTTTGCAATTCCGGAAAAGTTCAGTGTTGCTGCAATAATATCTTCCGGAGTCTCTTGCGAACGGTAACGTTTCAGCGCAGTCGGAATTGCCGAAAGCACTGTCAGAAAAAAAATCTGATTTGCCGCATCACCCAACTTGTCCACCGGTACAAGATGTTTGCTGAAAGAGTTGACTCCGGTAGTGAATTCTTTGTACAACTTGCAGGCATATTCAGCAAGAACCGCATCGTTGGATATTGTTTCAGCAGTCCGGGCAAGCACTGGATATTGGTTGGTAATACCACACAATTGGCACACATCGCCCAATACCGCAGGAGAATACGCCGGCGGCATCTCAAAACTACAATTTTTCATGTCAGCTTATTCGCCTTTGGGAAACCAGATAACAGGTTTTTTGCCGCTTTCGATCATCATAGACTGTTGATCACGGGATTCAACGTGCCCATCCAAAAACACCATATTACTCTGCTTGTTATGCGGATAGAATTGCTGATTGCCTTGTTTAATGACTATGTTAGTGGTATTTTTATTATGCCCGGCAAGGAATGTGCTGCTTACATCAGGTATATCCCCTAATGTCGGATGATAAGCATAAAGGTTATTGGTATCTTCCGGGTCATAAAGATAGCGGTTTAACGCATAATTGGTGTACCAGTTGCTGACAGTTGGTGAATACGGTACATCAGCACTGGGGCAGGAAAAGGATTTGGGGTATTCCAGATTATAAGGGCCGAGTTCCCCGATTTTTCCGTGGTAAGCATAATGACTCAAATGAGCAAACCAGCACGCTTTAATGCCGGTTACTCCATTGATCGGCATATAGGCTACAGTTATATATTCTTTATTCTCGTTGGCGTACATGATATTGGCAAGCCCGATTGTCTTCATTTGATTGCGGCAGTTGGCATCCCGTGCCCGCTCCCGGGCTGCTGAAAGTGCCGGCAGCAGCATTGCCGCCAGGATGGCGATGATCGCGATCACTACCAGAAGTTCGATCAACGTGAAGCACACGTACTTCATTCCGGCGCATCGGAATGAATGGTTTCTCATTGATTTTTTCATTTTTTACCTCCATTGGTTGGGATGAAAAAAGTTTTCGGGATCTTAAATTATCAACTTTACGGTTAAATTACTACCGGAAATATTTGAAATCAAATAAATTGTGTGGTATATTACACTAAATCTGTTGGATATTCTGACTTTTGATGGGAAAAATCAATGAAAAATGTTGGATTTTTTGACTGGAAGCTGAGTGCAAGTCATCCGCTTTCTTATATGAAAATCGATTATAAAACACACAGATCTTCCAACCGGTATGATGTTCACAGTTCTTTGCATCTGAATATTTATTGTTCCGGAAAATCCGTTGGTAAACACAGTAATGCTTTGATTGAAAGTTGCGGTCAAAGTATCTGCCTGATTTCTCCCTGGGAGCCCCATATGACTATTTACGCTTCGGAAGATACCAAGCTGCTGCTGCTGAATATTGATACAGAAACCCTCTTGAATTTTTTCTACACTGGACGCCATCGGCTGAATCATCTGTTGACAATGCCGCCGTGGGAGCGTTTTGAGTATCTGAATAGCCATCCCGCTCTGCCGCCAATAATTGAGGAGATTAAACAGCAAATGTACAGCAGTGATCTGGAAAACAATATGCTTATGCTGTGGAACACCGTGCTTAAATTTTTTATAGCTGCCTTGCCTGAAATAGATGAAAATGTAGTTCTTGAATGCAGCTATCAGCGGTTGCTGCCTGCGCTGCAAAAACTTTCTGGCAAAGTTTTGAGCTTATCGGAAGCCGCCGAACAGTGTAATTTGAGTCCGAGTTACTTTGCTGCACTTTTCCGCAAACAATTCGGCTTGAGTTTTGCCCGTTATGAACGCAATTTCCGGCTAAACGGAGCAATAAGTGCCATTAATCACGGAACAACATTCAAGGAAGCCGCCGAAGAATGGGGTTTTTTTGACAAAAGTCATCTGGCAAGATTGATAAAGCAGCATAAATAGAACTATTCTGCGATATGGTTCTGGAAACTTGCCGGGTTTCCCTCACAACCATAGACTTTTGTCCCATCACAGCAGGGATCAATGATTCGGGCATTGATGACTCGCGGTATATGAAAAGCGGCAAGTTTTTTTGAAGTAGTTCGAGCATTGAGTTAATGTATTCAAGGGCGGGATACAGGCTATCCTGTTCAACCGCCCTTTTCTTTTTTTTGAACTCATATAACATCATAATTAAAACAAGATAGAATTGCGTAATCAAAAAAAAGATTTTCGACTTCTCTGCAATTTGTTGTGCTGCCGGACGACCGGACAACTGTAAAAGTCCGTCTGGTCAAGGCCCCCGGAGTCTTTTATCCCCGTTTCCGGGCGGTAGCTGTGAAAGAAACCGCTGTCTAACAGAAGTTCTGTTTTATTTGCTGCTTCGGCGATTGCCGGAAAAAGAGTTCTGCCGCTATCCGGAACTGCCGATGATAAATCGGCATAAGGCTGCTGCCGGAAGGTGCCTGTAAGGTACTTGAGGAGCTTTTTCTCAAACCTTTTTTGGCACTTTTCTTCTTTGGGAGAACAAAAAAGAAAAGTGCCTTTCAGGTTTGAAAAACTGTTTATTTTTTACAACCTGCCCATATTTTTTGCAGCAGCCGTCTGTTTTTTGATCAGAAATATTTTTCAGGCACAGAACACCGGTGTCCAGGCGTAACGGCCGCGGTTATCTTTGATTCTGCACCGGAAGGGACGGCCCTTGATCCGCTTATGGTTCTTCACATCAACTTCGATCGACGAAATCAATTTATAATCGCCGCGGCACGGATAATCAGGAGCATTAAGACAGCACCCCAGATACTCTATGCTGATAAGCACCACCTCTTCGGCTTCCGAAAATTCCGCCTTGAAGATACCGTTTTCCAGAGTTATACTGCTGAATTCCGGCCCCTGGGTGGCATAGAACGAACCTTTCCGCAGAGCTTCGATAAGCGATTCAACGGATTTATCCGGAGCTGCGATCATTGTCCAATTGCGGAACATTTCTGACGAATGGTGGGTGTCATCGGTAGCCAGAGCCGGGTAAAGTATGCTCATATTGGTCAATTCATCCCACACGGTTTCGTTATTTTCCTTGCCGATATACCGGCATCCGGAGTTGCTGACTTCGATTCCCGCCAGACCGTGCAGCGGAGCGATCGTTTGCGAGGGTATGCCGCACCAGGTGGGGTGTGCACAGAATATCACGCCGCCGACATTGTTCACCGCATTGATCGCCCACTGGGCCGCCGGATATTCTGCGGAAAAACCGTGGGGAACGCCCAATGCCAGCAAATGCCATTCATAGACATCGCGCGGATGCAGTTCTATACCCGAAATAAGGGTCATGCCGCAGGGATCGTATTCATCTACCGGGTTGGTTTTGCGGTGATCGGTAAAAGCAAAAACGTCGTAATTTTCAGCTGAATACAGCTTGATGATCTCCTGGGGCGTATATTCGCCGTCGGATACATTGCTGTGGTTGTGCAGAGAGGCTTTATAAACATTGAGTTCTTTACCCAGAAAGTTCATTTTTTTTCTCCAGAAAAATCATTTACATGGTTTGTCAAATATATTGATCAATACTCAACGGGTCTGCCGCCGGCATCGATCTTGCGGTATTGGCAGTTGTAAGTTACCGGGTGGTGCAGACGGTGACGCAATTTTTCCGGCGTCCATTCCGGTACATCGCTTGCATAACTGCCGCTGCTCAAATATTCTTTCAGGAGGCTCCCCAGGTAACGTGCCGCCGGATCATCGGCTTCTATATGCAGAGTACAGAGCATCAATCTGCCTTTGCCGACTTTGTATTCTGCAAGCATTGATTTATGGCGTATACGTTTGAAAGAGGGTATAAGCTCCAGCAGCGCTTTGAATTCCGGCATATCTTTATCGTTTACAATGGAACAACTTACATTCATCATCGGGAAGAATTGCCAATCGGCAAAGCCTTCGTTCGGAAATTTCTCCCATACCGGATGCCGCCGGATGATCGCCCCGGAGTGGCCGAGCGATCTGCCGCTGGTGTGCGGACGGAACATTTCAAGCTCGGTACCGCAAGGAAACTCCCCGGTCAGCAGGACAGCACCGCCATCGGCGAGGAAATCAACAGCTTCATCGGTAAGTTTATCCAGTACCCTGCACTTATATGTGTTGAGCTTTGCTGCCGGATAGACCCACAATTTCCACTGATTGTTGAATACCTTGCCGCTGCCGGAAAGTACCGTATGCAACATCAGCATTTGTGCTCTGTCGGATTCCGGAAGCGTTATATGCAGATTTTCTACACAGCTTATGGCACGGTTTTTCAGCTGATCGAACTGCCGGGTCCCGGAACAGATCACCCGGTTAAACTGATCACACAACTGCCAGTCCAAACGCACATCGTGCATATCTTCCGGCTCAAAGCAGGAAAACTGCAGCTCATGCTCTATGGTTTCGCCGGCGGTAAAACTCCGGAACTTCCCGGCACTCCACAGCAGTACGCTGGAGTTGTTGTACCGCAGGATATCGCCGATGCTTTCGCCGTATTTTTCTTCATAGAATTCGTTGAATACTCCGCACGGATATCCGGTCAGATGCCAGTGGGTATCGATCCCGCCGAGGTAATCATAACCGGCAAGGCTGCGGCACGAACGCAGATTTTCAAACAGTTGTTTGCGTAAACTTGATATGAAAAGCGAATTGTACTGGTAATACTCCAACGCTTTATGCCAGACGCCGTGTTTCTGCATATTTTCGCGGGCGGCGGCAAAAAGGTCAGTGCCGATAAAGGTATTTTCGTAGCGTTTTTCCAGACTGAAATCCAGATAGCCGCCCAAAATACCAATTTCGTGTGCCAGACAGGGCAGTTGGTAAACCGAAAGAATATTTTCAGCTTCCTCCGTTCCCGGAAACTGTTCGTGGCTGTAACTGAACATACTGCAGCAAAGCCCGCCGTAAACATCGGAAAAATCTCTGACTTCTGCCAGACGTTCCGGATCATGCGGAAACGGTTCTTCGGCGATTTTCTGATCCGGTGTAAAATCATATTCTACACTGCGCATTGCTTCCTGCGGATTGAAGAGCATACCGGGAGCGAGGCTGTGCATCATCTCCACGAGTTTTTTCATAAGCGGAAGCAGCTGCTGATCGATCCGTTTTTCGTTGCCTTCGCAAAGAATCACTGCTGAGGGGTGACGGCGGATCATTTTCAGGATCGCTTCTGCTTCATCTTCACTCCACACTACCGGCAATTCGGTCTGCACAAATATGCCCAGTGCATCGCACGCGTCGTAAAACGGCTCCGGCGGACACCAGGTATGGCAGCGTATGAAGTTGAATCCGGCTTTTTTCAGAATGCCCAGATCGTGCATGTATTTTTCAAACGAAAAATGTGCGTTGCAGCTTTCCGGGAAATAACAGTGCTCGGTAACTCCACGCAGAAATACACTTTTACCATTGATGAACAGATCAGTGTTTTCTGCGGTAAATGAACGCACATTACCCATAAAAGTATGCTTGTCGAGCACGGTTGAATCTTCCAGCAGCTGCAAAGCAAACTGCATCAGCACCGGGTCGGTATCGCTCCAGAAGGGGAAATCTTCCGGCAACGGTATCTGCCAGCTTGCCGTATTGCTCTGACACTCAAATGTTCCGGAAAAACGGAGACCGTCCGGACCTGTTATCTGCCATTGAAGTGTTTTGCCGCTGCCGTTGAGCAAAGTTGTTTCCCAGACCATCCGGTTGTTGTCAAGATAGGCAAAACTGTCGCGGATCGCTCCGGAACGGGTGATTTGCAAGTACACTCCGCCGCCGATACCGGCGCGCTCGGATTGATACCCCTGAACAGCTAATCCGCGATGCTGACCGGGTCGTGCTCCGCGGGCTTTGCCATCGTGTGAACCATCTTTGCGGCAGTAGGCACCGCCGTCGTCGTGCACATTGCAAACGGCAATTATCAATTCGTTGGGTTCATCGGCTTTCAGCAAGCCGGTCAGGTCAAATTCCGAGGCGGTGGAATATCCGTTTGAGCTTCCCGCCAGCTGCCGGTTGCAGAATACTTTGCACTCCCAAACCGCGGGCCCGACATTGAGAATAACGACGGCATTTTCGGCCAGGTCGATATCCACCACCTTGCGGTAATAGCCCGTTCCGATAAGGAAATTGCTGGAAGCATGCGGCGTCAGCGAATTAGCCATCGGGAAGTGCGGCTTGCGGTAATCCGGATTGAACCGTGCCATATCCCCGAAAAAATCCTGTTCGTCAAAAAGTTCATACCAATCATCCCAATAACCGGGCGTCACCATCTTGCCGGTGAATTTTTCCGCATCCGGCAGCAGACCGGGATCACCGGTGAGTTTTTGTGCCGAATAGAAGAAATCCCATTCACCATCCAACGGACAGATACCGGTGAGGCGGCGTTTTGATTGCTGACGGAAAAGTTCCTGTTTATCGGGGATGTTGTAGATTTTCATTTTTCAACAGTTGTTTTTTCAAAGATTTTTTCGGGTTTTTTACTTAAAAAACCGGCTCAATGGAAACCGGCAATCCGGTCGCCGCCGATTTCAGCATAGCTTCGGCAAACGCCACGGTTGCAGTTCCCTGATAAACGTCGGTCGGGCACTGTTCGTTGCGTTTGAGTGCTTCTACAAAGTCCACCAGTTCGCTGGTCACATTGTGACTGGCAATATTTACCGGCATCTTGTTGAAATAAATATCGCCGGCTTCGGGGATGAACTGTTCTTCAGAAATCTGGATGTGATCGCTGGTATTGTCGCAGATGATCGTACCCAGTGTTCCGTAAATGCAAGTACGCATCGTGTAAGGACGGCGAACCCCGGCGGAAATAAAGATCCTGCCCAGCACATTATTTTTGAACTTGGCTACCGCCACGCCGGTATCGGCAGTGGGGAAGTGCGGCAGAAACTTGTGATTGGTGTAGGCAAATACTTCGGTGGGTTCACCCGCCAGCCAGCGCGAGAGGTCAAGCGCATGGCAGCCGCCGCCGAGGATATTTTCGCGTTTGATCGCCGGGTCGCATCGCCAGTTATCAAATCCGCGGGAACGGTCGTAGTTGTGAGCGTATTCACATTCCAGATAAACCAGTTCGCCGATGCGGCCGGAATCCAGCAGTTTCTTGGCCAGTCTGAATCCCGGTGCGTAACGGCAGACCTGACCGGTCATAAAGAATTTACCGGTGCGTTTTACGGCATCGATGATCTTTTTGCAATCTTCCACTGTGGGGGCGAGGGGTTTTTCGCAAATAACATGCTTACCGGCTTCCAGGGCCATAACGGATTGCTCAACGTGGAAGTGGTCGGGGGTGGTGACAATAACTATATCAACATCGCTCTGACAGACAGCTTCCATACTGTTGACTACCTGAACATTGTGTTCTTTGTAGAATTCCGGTTTGATGCGGGGATTGCGGTCAAAGTTTTTGTCATAAACTATGACCAGTTCAGTATCGGCACAGTTGACTGCTGCGAGTGCCCAGGAACCGCCCAGACCCAGCCCTACGATTGCTACTTTGTACTTCATTTTTTCCTCTTTTATATTTTTTTAACTGTTGAATCTTTTTTTATGCTGCAGCAGGAGTTGTTGCCGCCAATAAAGGCTGTAATCACCCTGTTGTTAAAGCATAAAAGCTCAACAACTGTTTTATGATTATTTTTTTAAAAGCTGTTGGATCAACTTTTTTTTGATTTACGGTTTGATTTCAGTATATGCGTAGATACCAAACGCTTCCAGTGCCTTACCGTTCATTGCCGTTACTGCACCATCCAGAGTCAGCACATTGCAGCTTTTGTTATGGATCGCCGCGGCGCAGGCAGTGGGTTTTTCGCCTGATACTGCAGTGGTCCCGCCATAGGAAGAACAGCCCCACTTGTTATTATTGTGCTGAATGGAACAGGTTACATACGCAAATCTATCTGGAGAATATTTGCCACTCATAAACGGTCTGGAAAGATATGTTGTGGTGTTTTCGTAATAAAACGGGTTGGGCATACCATAAGTGTAATTGATGCCGATGAACCCTTTATGCGTCGTCATATTGGGCAGCACCAGCGGGCAGACAAAAGATTTATCGCAATACCAGCTGTTGGAATAGACTCCATCGATATAGCCCAGCTTGGCAAGAGCTTCAGCCCATTTGCGTTCACTGCCGTCAATAATATTGTAACTTGCCCCCAGGAACCAATCGCTGTTATCCACCGAATACTGGGTCAGCGACAACCCCACCTGACGGAGCTGATTTGTACAATTTGCAGCCTGCGCGCGTTCACGGGCAGCAGACAGTGCGGGCAGCAGCATAGCCGCTAAAATTGCAATAATTGCGATCACCACCAGAAGTTCAATCAGCGTGAACGCTGATTGAGTGAAGATGTGAAGGTGTGAAGAGCTTTTTTTGCATCCGCAAAAAA
>JAZNBV010000045.1:0-12313 GCA_045587205.1 Victivallaceae bacterium | reverse complement strand
TTCCCAATAAGGGTCGGTAATTGAGGAGGGGAAAAAGACCTTTTGAGGAAAGGTCCTTTTTCCCCTCCTCAAACTCCACCCCTTTTTTCCAAACCTTTCCTTGGCATTTATCTTTTTGCAACGCAAAAAGATAAATGCCCTTCAAGTTTTAAAAAGATTCCCGCCCAAAAGTTAATCATATAGCTTTTATTTACCTACCCGTGTCGGGAACAGAGCGTTACAATAAAGCCGTATGGCTGAATACTTCAGGCATACGGCTTGAGTTACAGATCATTTGCCGAAGTAACGCTTGAGCAAACCGGCAAAACCGGCGCCGTGGCGGGCTTCATCTTTGCTCATTTCGTGGACAGTGTCGTGGATAGCGTCATAGCCGAGTTCCTTGGCGCGTTTGGCAATTTCAAACTTGCCGGCGCAGGCACCGGTTTCGGCTTCCACACGCATCTGCAGATTCTTTTCGGTGCTGGAGGTCAGGCATTCGCCGAGCAATTCGGCAAACTTGGCGGCGTGTTCGGCTTCTTCAAAGGCATAGCGCTTGAACGCATCAGCGATTTCCGGATAACCTTCGCGTTCCGCCTGACGGCTCATTGCCAGATACATACCCACTTCGGTGCATTCGCCCATAAAGTTGGCTTTCAATCCTTCGCGTACTTCCATATCGATATTGTCGTGACCGCCAACATAGTGTTCGCAGGCAAACTTGATTGCGCCGCCGTTGGATTCCTGAACGCTGAACTTGCTGGCAGGGGCTTTGCACTGGGGGCAGGCTTCCGGAGCGTTTTCACCTTCGTGGACATAACCGCAGATCTGACATACATACTTCATAATTTCTTCCCTTTCTATTTTTAAGGTATTGGATTTTTCTTTTTTTTGTTTTGATTACTATTTTGTAATCATTACAATATTATTATAACACCAAAAAATAAAAAAGCAAATATTTTTCAAAAAAAATTAAAAAAATCCTGATTTTTCTCTATTTTAACTGCAAGGAATCCGTTTCTGAAAAGTGATTCCGTATTTTTCTTTACAGAAAGCGGCTTTTTACTTGTAAAAAGCAATAAGCTGTGGCATATTATATAGAATATATATTTTTTTGTATAAGGAGGAATGTATTATGAAAGCTAATGAAATCCGCCAGAAATATCTGGACTTTTTTGTCAAACACGGCCACAGTATTATCAAAAGTGCTCCGCTGGTGCCTGATAATGATCCGACCTGCCTCTTTACCACTGCGGGGATGCACCCGCTGGTACCTTTCCTGCAGGGCGCCAAACACCCCGCGGGCAACCGTCTGACTGACGTGCAGAAGTGTGTGCGTACCGGTGACATCGATGATGTGGGCGATCCCGTGCACCTGACCTTTTTTGAAATGCTCGGCAACTGGAGTCTGGGCGACTATTTCAAAAAAGAAGCCATTGATATGAGTTTTGAATTTCTTACCGGTAAAGATAATCTGAATATTTCGCTGGAAAATCTGGCGTTCACTGTTTTTGCCGGCGATGAAGACGCTCCTTTTGATGCTGAAGCGTTCCAGATGTGGCGCGACCACGGTGTGCCGGCTGAACGCATTGCCAAGCTGCCCAAGGCAGACAACTGGTGGGGACCCGCCGGAGTGACCGGTCCCTGCGGACCTGACACTGAAATGTTCTTCTGGACTGGCGACGGCGCGGCTCCGGAGGTTTTTGACCCCAAAGACAAGCGCTGGGTCGAAATCTGGAACAACGTCTTTATGCAGTATAACAAAAAAGCCGACGGCACTTTTGAACCGCTGGCACAGCAGAATGTTGATACCGGTATGGGGCTGGAACGCATAACTTGCGTTCTGCAGGGCAAAAAGAGCTGCTATGAAACTGAACTCTTTGCCGCTATCTTTGCTGAAATCGATGCTATCCGCGGTGTGGAAGCGGTTCCGGCTGCCGAACGCAGTGCTTCGGAACGCATCATCGCCGACCATCTGCGCGCAGCGACTTTCATTATCGGCGACGGCATCACCCCCGGGAATGTCGATCAGGGCTATGTTTTGCGCCGCCTGATCCGCCGCGCCATCCGCGAAGGCCGCAAGCTGGGCGTGGAAGGCGAATTCACCGGCCGTATTGCCAAAGTCGTGATCGCTGAATTCGGTTCTGTTTACACCGAACTGACCGAAAATGCCGACAAGATCCTTGAAGCGCTGAAGATTGAAGAAAAGCAGTTTGCCGCCGCTCTGGAAAAAGGTACGCGCGAATTTGAAAAGCTCATTGCCCGCGTTCCTGAACATATTCAGAAAAAAGTCATCAGCGGCAAGAATGCTTTCAATCTGTACGAAACCTATGGTTTCCCGCTGGAACTGACCATTGAAATGGCGCACGAAAAGAACTTTGAAGTCGATGAAAAGGGCTTTGCCGAAGCCTATGCCAAGCATCAGGAACTTTCGCGTCAGGGCGCGGAGCAGAAGTTCAAGGGCGGTCTTGCCGATCACTCCGAAGCCACGGCGCGTCTGCATACCGCCACCCACCTGCTGCACGCTGCGCTGCGTAAGGTTCTGGGCGATCACGTGGGGCAGAAAGGCTCCAACATCACTGCTGAACGGTTGCGTTTTGACTTTTCGCACGAAGAAAAGATGACGCCCGAACAGTTGGCGGAAGTCGAAGCGCTGGTCAATGATGCCATCAAGCGCGAACTGCCGGTGATTATGGAAGAAATGAGCGTGGATGCCGCCCGTGAATCCGGTGCGATCGGTCTTTTCGGCGACCGTTACGGCGAACGCGTCAAGGTTTACACCATTGGCGATGTCAGCAAAGAAATTTGCGGCGGCCCTCACGCCGGCAACACCGCTGAACTCAAGAGCTTCAAGATCCAGAAAGAGGAAAGCTCCAGCCGCGGTGTACGCCGTATCAAAGCGGTAATCGGCGCGTAATAAAAGAAAAGCAATATGAACAGACCCGTCCGCCAGGGCGGGTCTGTTTTTTGGTCGGAGGAAGTTGTGATGAATTCAAACTGGATGGCTTTGATCGAAAATTCACTTTATTTGCTGGCACTGCTCAATCCGGCAAGCAAGGTGATGTTTCTTGCCACATATCAACCTGCGCTTTCTGGCAAACAGGTTCGGGAGCTGGCGTGGAAATCGAGTTTAGCGGCACTGCTGATATTGATCGTGCTGGCGGGGGCAGGGGAGATCGTTTTGAGCAAGATTTTCCGCGTGGAACTCTATTCGCTTAAAATCACGGGGGGAATGGTGCTTTTTATGATCGGCTGGATCGCGGTGCGCGAAGGCAGATTCATCAATAAAAAAGAGGAAAATACCATCGTTTCGGGCTTTGGTGTTGAGGAACCCGCCGGAGATGTGGATTTTACCGATTTGTCACTGGTTCCGCTGGCGGCACCGCTGATCGCGGGGCCGGGGACAATCGCAGCAAGTATTTCAGGAACAGCGGAATTCGGCTGGCTTTTTATGGTGTTATCGCTGACGGCGGCGATCGCGGTGAACTTTGTGGTGATGCTCTTTTCGGGCAACATCAACCGCGTATTGGTCAAACTGCATCTGCAGGGGCCGCTGATCCGTCTGACGGGGTTGATCATTGCTGCGGTGGCGGTGCAAATGGTGATCGCAGGAATCAAAGAGTGCGCAATCTGAAAGTGTTTTCACGATACAAAAAAGTGTCCGATCAAGTGGATCAGTTGGAGTGATCGGACTTGCCGGACAAGATGAACCTGCGGCGGGTAAAATAGCTCCCGCTAAAGGTTTTTGATCAGATTTTATTTGGATTTTCTGCGCGCGGCGTCTTCGGCTTTGGCATTTTTCATAAGTTTGGCAGTCAAAGCTTTATCGTTGAGTTTGGCGGTCAGAAGTTTTACCACAGCCTGACAGCTTTTCCCGCCTCTGGCGGGCAGCTGGATGCGGTCAACGTGGCCGTCGGCGTACAAAACTGATACACTGCGCTGACTGGGCGGCAGCAGCCAGGGTTTTTCAAATGCTATCGGGGTGGCGGCGGCGTTACGCAGCGCATCGGCTCTGCCCAGATCGCCAACATAAGCAAAAGAAGTATTTTCCGGTTTGATCGTATTGCCCGAAGCGGGTTTGCTTACGCGGTCAGTAGCGGAAACAAAAATGCGGGTGTTATTGCTGACAAATTCGAGTATATCGCTGAAACTGGCGGGCAATTTGTCATCATTGCTGGTAAGATACATCGTCATTGCCTGACCGATCTGCTGGAGATTGCTTGCCGCCGCCTGCTGACCGCCGCGGTTTTTGGCGCCGATCAGAGCATTGACCTGATTGGGCATAACCACGGGATATGCCGCAGCCGGAAGGATCACACACAGACTCAAGATACTCAACACAAATGCTTTCATACAAACCTCTCCTTTTTTTGGGGTTGAAAATTATGCAAATTCGCGGCGCAGTTCTTCGTAGGTATCACTTTCAATAGCCTGCCGGATGCGCTTGATAAGACGCATAAAATAGGCTATGTTGTGAATAGTTACCAGCTGCATACCGAGTATTTCGCCTACATTCATCAAGTGGCGGATATACGCTTTGGTAAAGTTGCGGCAGCAGTAGCAGTCGCAGCCTTCTTCCAGCGGGGTGAAATCTTTGGCGTAACGCCCCGCTTTGACCGGGATCGTCTGCCCGTTGCCGACAAATGCACTGCCGTGACGCGCCAGCCGCGTAGGCATAACGCAGTCGAACATATCTATACCGCGGGCAACGCCTTCCACGATCTGTTTCGGAGTGCCGACGCCCATCAGGTAATGGGGCTTGTTTTCCGGCAGTTCGGGTACGGTCCAGTCCAGACACTCAAACATCATATCTTCCGGTTCGCCGACGGAGAGTCCGCCGATGCTGTACCCGTCAAAGTCAATGGCTCCGAGGGTGCGTGCCGACTCTATACGCAAATCTTTATAGACCGAACCTTGTACAATACCAAAGCGCAGCTGACCGGGATTCAGAGGCTGTTCAAAACTCATTTTTTCCCAGCGGTGGGTGATTGCCAGCGATTTTTCAGCCTGTTCATAGGTACAGGGGAAGGGGGTGCACTCATCAAACGCCATAACTATATCGCTGTTGAGGGTGCGCTGTATCTGCATAGATTCCACCGGTCCCAGGAAAAAACGCGTCCCGTCGATGTGCGAAGCAAATCTTACGCCGTCTTTTTCGATTTTTCGCAGATTGGATAAACTGAAGACCTGAAAACCTCCGGAGTCGGTCAGGATCGGGCGGTGCCAGTTGGCAAATTCGTGCAGTCCGCCCGCCATACGGATGATCTCCATACCCGGCCGCAAAAACAGGTGATATGTATTGCCCAGGATTATTTCCGCGCCCAGTTCTTCCAACCCTCGCGGTGTCATAGCTTTGACCGTTCCCCGGGTGCCGACGGGCATAAAAACAGGAGTTTCCACCACACCGTGGGCAGTAACAAGTGTTCCGCGCCGTGCCCGGCAGGTGGAGGATTTGGCTTTAATGGTAAAAGACATAATTACAACCTTGCCGGATTCAGGCGTTTACAAACATACCGTCAAGTACATTTTTGATCGTACTACCTGGAACCTGGAGCGCTTCGGCAATGGCGGATGCAAACTTGAAAGTGGCACCGGGACCTTTGCCGGTGATAACATTGCCGTCAGAAACTACCAGATCGGGACGGGGGCGTTTATTGTCGCGCAGATATTTGTAAAGATCTTCCGCCGGATACATTGTAAAAGCGCATTTCTCCAGCAGCCCGGCTTTGTCGAGTACCATAGGCGCAGCGCAAATGGCGGCGGTGACTTTATTTTCGGAAGCAAATTTATACAGCAGATTTATCACCCGTTCATCATTATAGAGGTTGGTTGCCCCCGGCAGACCGCCGGGCAGTACCACCGCATCAAACGAATCGCAGTCGGCATTGGCAAACAATACATCCGCCGTAACGGGTATATTGTGGCTGCCGGACACCAGACGGTCGGTCAACCCGGCGGTGACAACTTCCACATTCATCCGGCGCAGTACATCAACTGTGCCCAGAGCTTCGATCTCTTCAAAGCCTTCAGCGAGCAAAAGCAGGACTTTTTTCATAAAAAATCTCCTTGCAGAATTTCTTTCTTGGATTTTTCTGTTATATTACACATAAGTTAATATAACATAGCTTGAAAGATTTGCACAATGATAATGCGAAATTTAGGCTTCTTTGAAACATTTTTAACTCTGGAACGCGGTTTGAACCGCAATACAGTGGCGGCTTACACCAGTGATTTGCGGATTTTTGCGGATTTTTGTGCAAAATGCAATGTAAATTCTCCTGATGAGATAACGCGCGATCTGATACTTGATTTTCTGGGCGGGCGTCAGGATGAATTCAACGAAGAATCAACAACACTGGCGCGTAAACTTATCTCCATAAAACTTTTCTGCCGTTTTCTGCTGGAAGAAAAAATTATATCATCGGATCCTACCGCTATAATGGATTCTCCGCGTCTGTGGCGTTATCTGCCCGGTTTTTTGAGCGAAAATGAAGTCAGCAGGCTGCTGGCAGTTTATCCCGCGCGCGGCAAGGACCCGCTTCTGCAGCGCAACCGGGCGATACTGGAACTGTTGTACGCATCTGGATTGCGGGTTTCAGAAGCGGCGCATCTCAAGGTTTCTGATGTTTACTTTGATGATGCCATACTGCGGGTCAGCGGCAAAGGCAGCAAAGTAAGAGTTGTGCCTGTAAATCAGGCGGCGCTGAACATATTGCATTACTATCTGATAAATTCGCGCCCGGAACTTTTAAAAAGTGATCCGAACCGGCCGGAAATTTTTCTTTCGGTGCGCGGCAAAGTGCTGAACCGGGAACGGATCTGGGCGATCGTTAAAGAGGCGGCGCTGCTGGCAGGGATCAACAAAGAAATTTATCCGCACATACTGCGTCACAGTTTTGCCAGTCATCTGCTGGCAAACGGGGCGGATTTGCGTGTTATTCAGGAAATGCTCGGCCACAGCGATTTGCGTACAACAGAAGTTTACACCCACATCGACCGCGATAAATTGCAGAGTATCCACAAACAATTTCACCCGCGTGCGTGAACTTTTTATATAAAGAGATTTGACGGCGCGTTATATTGGTGATATATTATCTGCAAGTGTATAGAAATTTTTAATTTTTTCAAAAGAAGGATATTCCGCACTATGAGCAAAAGTGACTTCCGCAGCGGTGCGATCGATACAGTTGCCAATCTTCACAATCCCGGCGGCGTTGATGCCGCTCCCGTAGGGATCGATTTTTTCGGAGAAGATGTTTTTGATGCCGCGGCAATGCGCAAATATCTGCCTGAAGCAGTGGCGGCAAAACTGCTTGCCACCGTCAATGACGGTGTGGCGCTTGATCCGGCGATCGCCGCTGATGTGGCACACGCTATGAAACATTGGGCAATGGACCGCGGCGCAACGCACTTTACGCACTGGTTTCTGCCGCTGAACGGCTCCACGGCTGAAAAGCACGATTCATTTCTGGAAATCGAAAACGGCAAAGCCATAATGGCTTTTTCCGGTAAAAATCTGATTATGAGCGAACCGGATGCCTCCAGTTTCCCCTCCGGCGGTCTGCGCAGTACTTTTGAAGCGCGCGGCTACACCGCCTGGGATCCGACCAGTCCGGCATTCATCAAGCGCCACAGCAATGGTGCAACTTTGTGCATACCCACTGCGTTCTGCAGCTATACCGGTGAAACTCTGGATAAGAAGACTCCGCTTTTGCGCTCCAATCAGGCATTGAGCAAGGCAGTCAAGCGGTTGATGAAGTGTTTCGGGTTGCCGGATGCCAGAGTGGATATTACGCTGGGTGCTGAACAGGAATACTTCCTGATCGATAAACACTTTTATCTGCACCGTCCCGACCTTCTGCAGACCGGACGCACTCTTTTCGGTGCGCCGCCGGCAAAACATCAGCAGTTGGAAGACCACTATTTCGGTTCGATCAAAAGCCGTATATTGAGTTTTATGACCGAAGTGGAACAGGAACTCTGGAAATTGGGTATTCCTGCCAAGACCCGCCACAACGAAGGCGCTCCGGCGCAGTTTGAACTGGCGCCGATCTTTGAAAACGTGAATCTGGCAGTTGACCACAATATGCTGGTTATGGAAGTGCTGCGTCAGGTAGCCGACCGTCATTCGCTGGTCTGTCTGCTGCACGAAAAACCCTTTGCCGGAGTCAACGGTTCCGGTAAACACAATAACTGGAGTGTCAATTACGGCGATCTCAAACTGCTCAAGCCGGGCAAAAATCCGGAAGAAAATGCCATATTCCTGACCGTTCTGTGCGCCATTATCCAGGCTGTCGATCTGCACAGCGATATACTGCGTGCCACGGTTGCCGGAGCCGGCAATGATCACCGTCTGGGCGCCAATGAAGCTCCGCCGGCGATCATTTCGATTTATGTCGGGGATCAGCTCAATGATGTTATTGAGCAGTTGGAAAAAGGCACCACCAAAATCGGCAAAAAGGCCGGCAAGATGCAGATTGGTGTGGATACACTGCCTCTGCTGCCGCGCGATGCAACCGACCGCAACCGGACCAGTCCTTTTGCCTTTACCGGCAATAAGTTTGAATTCCGCGCGCCGGGCTCCAGCCAGTGCTGTGCCGGCCCGATGATGATCCTTAACACGATCGTGGCTGATTCGCTGGATAAAATCGCTGCTGAACTGGAAAAATTCGACAGCAAGAATTTCAATGCCGAATTGCAGGAATTGCTGCAGAGGATCATCAAGACCCACAAGCGTGTTATTTTCAATGGCGATAATTACACTGCCAGCTGGCGCAAAGAGGCCGCCAGACGCGGTCTGCCCAATGCGGAAAACACTCTGGAAGCATTGGAGGCGTTCACCAATCCGGAGAATATTGAACTCTTTGAACGGCACGGCGTGTTCACTGCCAAAGAAATGGAATCGCGTCACGAGATTTTCGGCGAAGAATACCGCCGCAAGATCTGTATTGAAGGTCAGGTTGCTCTGGAGATCGTCCGCAGTATGATCATACCTGCAGTTACTGCCGATCTGAACGATGCGCTCAAGGCGCTCAACGCTGCCGATGCTGCGGTGGTGCGCTCCGGTACCCGCGGGCTGCGTGCTATAGCCGAATCGCTGGGCAGGGGGCTGGATGAACTGGTGGATCTTGCCGACCGTTTGAGCAATGCCCTCAACGGCGACGGCAGCGATATATTGCCGGCATTGGCGGCAATGCGTACTACGGTGGATGCGCTGGAAGTTCAGGTTTCAGACAGCCGCTGGCCGCTGCCCAAATACCGGGAAATGCTCTTTATTTACTGATCAATAATAAAAAATACAACAGTGCCCGATGGAGAAAATTGTGATTCTCTGTCGGGTTGCTGTGTATCAACAGCCAGGATTGCTGATATATGAAGTTATACAAAAGTGATATGTTGACTAATGACGGCGGCATACTCAATGTGCTGCGTGTGGCATTGCCGCTGATTCTTTCCAGTTCCTGCCACGCAGTAAATATGTTTATGGACCGCCTGATGCTTACGCGTTACTCGCAGCCAAGTGCGGCGGCAGCATTGACCAGCGGTTTGACCTGTTTTACTCTGCAGTGCTTTTTTGTGGGTGCAGTGGGATATGCCAGCACTTTTGTAGCCCAGTACAGCGGAGCCAGGCAGAACCGCCGGGTGGGGACTGCAGTGTGGCAGGGTATATGGCTGGCGCTTGCCGGCGCGATTTTTATGGCAAGCTGCTGTTTGTGGTCGCCATATCTCTTCGGTGCGTTGGGACATACACCGGAAGTGGAGAAGCAGGAAAATATCTATTTTACATTTCTGGCGCTTGGTTCATCGATATTTCTTCTGCAGCAGGCGCTCTCCTGTTTCTGGAGCGGGCGCGGCAAAACAATGACTGTGCTGGTAGTATCAGTATTTGTTACACTGCTTAATCTGCCGCTCAATTACCTTTTTATCTACGGCAAATTCGGTTTTCCGGAAATGGGTACAGCCGGAGCGGCATTAGGTACGATATTGGCTGCATTGGGCGGGGTGGCCGTTTATGCCATCGGATTTTTTGCATTGAAAAGTTCGCGCCGTCATTTTGGAACCTGTTCGCGTATTATTGACTGGAATATGTTCAAACGGATGATCAAATACAGTTCGCCCGCCGGATTCCTGCTGGTAAGCGATTTGACGGCATTTAATGTTTTTATCATAATACTGTCGCTTTACGGGGTGGCGATTCAGGAGGCCAGCAGTATTGTTTTCGGCATCAACAACCTCTCTTTCTGCCCGATAATGGGTATCGGTATGACCGCCAGTATTTTAGTGGGACAGTGCATCGGTGCCAATGATATACCGCACGCCAAAAAATCGGTGCGCAGCTCCAGAACTCTGATGCTTATATATATGTCGGCAATGATGATACTTTTCATCTTTTTTCCCGATGTGGTGCTCAAGCCGTTTGAACGCGCCGGGGATGCATCTCAAATCGAAGTTATGAAACTTGCCAAAACAATGCTGCTTTTTATTGCTGCATATCTTTTCGGTGATGGTCTGGTGCTGGTTTACAGCAACGCAGTGCGCGGAGCAGGGGATACAAGGTATATTATGTATCTTGCAATCGTGCTGGCGTGGGGATTTTTTGCCATACCGTGTATAATTATGCGCATTATGGGCTGTTCGGTGTGGTGGTTGTGGAGCTGCCTGACATTGTATGTTTTGTTATTCGGGTGGTTTTGCTACAAGCGTTACCGCAGTGGTAAATGGACAAAAATGCGTGTGATCGAGGATCACTTTGATTGAGTTTTACCGACTGGCTGAAAATTCGGCATCCTGAATAAAGCGTGCGGTTTTTCCGGGCAACGGCGCGTGCGGCATATTGCTTTGCAGATTATAGCGTTCTTCATATAAAAGCGGCAGGGCGGCTTTTTCGTACGCGGCCAAAACGGCATCGACTTTTTTGAGCTTTTCAAGTTTCTGATGGATAAGTGTTATATTGTATTTTATTTTCTGTGAAAGCCGCCGCGGGTGTTCATTGCCGATATTTGCGAGCTGCTGTGCCAATGCAAAAATATCCGGTTTGAGCTGCATTGGAGCCAATGCAGATAATTCGTTGAGTTCAAAAATTTTTACCGGCGGTACAGCGCTGCACTCTTCGACTTTTTCGATCAGCTCCGGCAGATCTGAAAGTTCCGCAGTAAGATCGAACTTGCCTGAAGCGTGTTTGTAGTTGAATTTGCAAACCCGCCTGAACCGCTTGCTGAATACTGTCGGCGACATAGGTGCATAAGCGCTGAAAAGCTGCCGTTCAGCCAATTTTGCAAGCGCTTTTTCGCCGGCTTCTGTTTCACTGGCGGCGGTCAGCATCGCCTGTGGAACACCGTATGAAGCATATTTGGTACGTGCGGCAGTATAAAATATCCGTTCAAATGACTCCTGAATACTCAATTTTTTTCCGAAAAGCAGAAAACAGTAATCTTTGAGCAGATTCAGCTGCCGGGTGATATTCATCTGCCGCGCGAGTTCCAGCATCAACCGGGCGCGCTGGGTGTATAATTCCCACTCCGCTGATCCATTGCGGATTTTTGCCGGCGGAGTCAGGATTTGAGCATTGAGTTTCAGAGCAAAACCGTTTTCAGCAAGGTTCCGCAGCCCCTCCAGCCAGGTGAACCGCAGTATCTGCTCCGGTGTTTGTTCCTGTTGTACAAACGAAGCCCATACTCCGTCGGCTATCCAGTATGCACCTTCCGGCAGCGGTTCCTGCAAAGGATTGCCCAGCCGGGTCTGGATCAATGACCCGGTGATGATTCTGCCGATTTGCGGAGAATCCTGATATTTTTTGTAATCAGCAGGCAGCTGCAAAACATAACTGCGGAGTTTGCGCGAATATATTATCCGGCAGCTTCCGGCGGGTTGTTCTGCAGTCATTACGGCGGTCATCGGACGGCTGGAGGCGTTGGATGTTATACGGGTGGTCAGCCGCAGATTGCGCTCCATACGGCGGAAAAATTCCAAAGCCTGTGCCGAATGGTCAGAATCCGGCGGCAGCTGAATGGCAAAATTATCCGCAACTTCCAGTAAACTGCTTTCTGCAGTACACAGCAGCGGCAGTACGGTTGATAAAATCAAAAATAAAGACCGGAATTTTCCAAACATATTTCAACAGATTTTCTGTAAAAACGACCATAAAAATTTATCTGAACAACATAATATTTCACCGAACAACGATAAAAGCAAATTATTTTCACAGCCATCCCATAACTTTTCTATAAAGTAGCTGTAAAAACAGATTTTGCAAATAATTTGCAGATTTTTTCGCCAGGGGTACAAATACAACAGTCCCTTGTCATTTTTGCGTTTCTATACTTATTTTAAATCTTCC
>JAZNBV010000044.1:0-20695 GCA_045587205.1 Victivallaceae bacterium | reverse complement strand
TTTCCAAAAACTTTCGCCGGGATTGCTTTTATTGTTTCAATAAAAGCAATCCCAACTTGTTTATTATAAGTAAATTGCAATATTTTTTCTGTAAAAAATCACGCTATTGCAAGAAAAAATAAAATACTCTGCTGCGGTTTGACAAAATAAAAAAAAGGTTGCTGCAAACTTTTTTAAGGTTTTGCAACAGCCTCTTTTCTGCAACACACAATATATATTACCGTGCGTAGTATTCGATCACGCTCATAATCTGGACGTTGACCGGGATCTCATCGAGATTGGGTTCGCGTACCAGAGTGGCTTTCAGAGCTTCCAGATCCACTTCCATATAGGGCGGAACAGCGCTGTTGCTCTTCTTGGCTATTTCAGCAATAGCCGGCGACTTTTCAGCGTTGATGGTGATGACCGAACCGGGTTTCACAATCGCGCTGGCACGGTCAAGGCGCTTGCCATCGACCAGAATGTGGCCGTGATTGACGATCTGCTTGGCAGCAAAGATGGTCGGGGCAAAACCGGCGCGGTAAACCATAGCATCCAGACGCTGTTCAAGGCTGCGGAACAAGCGTTCGTGGGTATGACCCAAACCGGCCTTGGCTTTGGCATAAGCGATCTGCAGCTGTTTTTCGCTGATCGCGTAGTGGTTGCGGAGTTTCTGCTTTTCCATCAGCAATGTGCCGTAGGTGGAAAGCTTGGCACGACGGCCCTTACCGTGCGGACCTGCCGGATACGGACGTTTGACACTCGGACACTTGGGGTCGCCCCACAGGCACTGACCGACGCGGCGGCAGAACTTGTGCTTGGCTTGACTTGCGGTAGACATAATTATATCCCTTTCTTACCGTTTACGAAGTTGGAAGCTCCAACTGCAACTCCGGATACTTTTCCGGAAAAACTTCTGCAGCTGAATAACTGGACTTCCCGCAATCAGGTGTCAAGCCCATCAAAAATATGGGGCCTGATTACAACTTCAGAGTCATATAAAATAGCGCCGGCAAAGCATTTTTGCAAATTTTGCCGGCAATTTTTTTTTATTTTTCAACCGCAGTACGCTTTTTCAGGGCGCACTGCAGTCAGATGCTTTTTACAGCGATTTCAGGAAATCCAGACTTTTGCGCGCATCTTCAAATGCGTCGCTTGTGGTATCCTGTTCGTAGATGATCCAATCCACACCGGCAGCTTCGGCAGCGGCAAACGCGCCTTTGAGATCCACCACCCCGGTGCCGAGTGCCGCAGTGGTTTTGATATCATCGGCAATCAGTATATCCTTGAAATGCACCTGTTTGATACGCCTGGCATACTTGCCGATGAATTCCGCGGGGTTGATCCCGCCGCGGTTCAGCCAGCATACATCAGGCTCCACCCAGACATTGTCCTGCGCTGCTTCGAGCATTTTATCCAGTGCGGTAGTATCGCCGATTTTGACACATTCCAACCAGTGATTATGGTACGAAAACGGTATGCCGTGAGTTTTTGCCGCCTGTGCCACACTGTTTATAATTGCGGCCTGTTCCTGCCATTCTTCAGCAAAATTTTCGCTCCAGCAGCTGATGGTGACCGCCGGACTTTTGATAGCCTTGATATAATCGTAGGCTTCGTCCGCCGGATCGCTTATTTTTGCCGGTTCGTACATAGTTCCGCAGCACTCAAGATTCAGATCTTTGAGGTATTGAGCGTATTCTGCGGGGCTTTTCGGCCCGCGGTAGGTGACTACTTCCACTCCGTCAAAACCCAGTTGGGCGATCTTTTGCATAGTGCCGTCAAAATCGGCAGCCAGTTCTTTGCGGAATGTATAAAGCTGTAAACCGAATTTCATATTGCTGATCCTTACGCGTGATAGGCGTTCATAACTTTTTCAAACGCATCAGCGATCAATGCGGTTTCGTTTTCCGGCAGCATCAGGTGGCGCAGATCCATATGGATCAACCGGTCATAGACCAGTTTTTCCGCCACTTCGCAGCTCTCAATACGGAACTGGTCGGGTGCAACAGTCCAGAGGTTCTGCTTGTACATAACCTGACCCCACATTTCGTGAGCGCAGACACCTTCGGCCTGCACTGCGGCGCGGAAGTCTTTGGCAGTGATGCCGGGTTTGAGCTGGTCAACATCCAGGATCATTGTGTACGAGTAATACGCCTGCATAGTGGTGCGCCGTCCGGCGGCCTGGACTTTCAATCCCGGAATGGCATCGAGGCGCTTGCGCAGATAAGCGGCATTTTTGGCGCGCAGTTCGTTATCTTCCTTGAGGTGCGCCAGCTGCGAAAGCAGGATTGCCGCCTGGAATTCAGTCACGCGGTAGTTGCGGCACAGACTTCCCGGTTCCGGCGGCGGAACTTTCTGTCCCTGTTTGGCGCCGAAGGGATACCCGATGTGCGAAAGTCTGCTGAGTTTATCCATAAGCTCATCGCTCTTGGTCGTACAGGCACCGCCTTCGCCGGAAGCCATAATCTTGCTCTGCTGGAAACTGAACGAACCGATGTCGCCGATAGTGCCGGCATACTGGTCGCCCCAGATCGAACCGTGAGTATGGGCGCAGTCTTCGATTACTGCCAGATGGTGTTTGCGGGCAATTTCCATAATTCTGTCCATATCCGCCATCGAGCCGAAAACGTGCACCGGGATCACTGCAGTGGTGCGGGGGGTGATAGCCGCTTCAAAAGCCGCCGGATCCATACAGAGTGTATCCGGTTCGATATCCACCACCACCGGAGTGGCGCCCAGATATGCCGGAGCCTGACCGGTCGCCAGCCAGGTGTGTGCCGGCACAATGACTTCATCGCCGGGTTTAACGCCCAATGCGCGCAGTGCCAGTTCCAGAGTCACGGTGCCGTTGGCCATCATAATGGAGTGCTTTACATTGTTGTATTCGGCAAACTTGAGGTTGAATTCAGCTTCGCAAGGTCCATAGAAACCCCATCTGCGGTTCAGATAGATATCCTTGAGTTTATCCGCAGTTTCCGGATAGATCGGGGGCCAGGAGGGGAGAGAGAGTTTTTCAGCAACAACTTTGCTGCCGCCATTGATCGCAAGATTTTTCATAATCACTGCCTCGGTTTTGATTTTTATTTTTGTGCAAAGTACACAACACTTTCTTTGCTATACAATAACACACATTTATACTTTTGCACTGAACCGATTTTGCTAAAAGTGAACTGTTATTGCAAAAATCACTCTTCTGTATCATCTTTAAGATTCTGCAGCAGCTGTGTTTCCAGCTGGCGGTTGTTGCGGCGCCATTTCCAGAAACTTTCCGGCGAGGCAAACTCCAATTCAGCGGCAATGGCTTTGGTTGCGGCACCGTGCCGTATCTGCTCAATGACATAGCGCATTCTGGCTTCGTTGACCGCTTCGCCGACGGTTTTGCCGAATTTGCGGTGGAAAAGGTGACTTATGTAGCAGGAAGAATACCCGGTGAGTTTTTCCAGATTGCTCAATGTGCAGCCGCATCCGTAACGGTTTTCTATGTAATCTGCAAGAAAATCCGCCATTTCCTGCGCTTTGGCGCCGGTGCGGACATTGGAATTAAATAAATACTCCACGATTTCGCCGGATACCACGCGCATAACCATTTGCAGTTGTTCAACGTGGCGCATCCGTTCTTCCGGAGGAGCCATCCGCAGCCGTTCCCATACGCCGGTCAGCAGCCTGGCGGCAGGTTCGGCAAGCGGTCCCAGTACCCGGTTGCGGTACTGGGTGCCGTTTCCGGAAAGTTCGCTGCCGGTTACCACTACCCTCCGGGGATAGAGCATAAACCATATATGTTCAAGGTCACTCCGGAGCGCTTTGTACGCGTAGCAGCTGTGCATCTGCCAGCTGTCGATAAAGATCACACTGCCGGGCTGGAGTTTGTACCAGCGTGAATCGACCTGATAATTGCCGGAGCCTTTCAACACCATCAGTATTTCCCGGTGGCGGTGGCTGTGGATACGCAAATTGGCGTGATCATCTTCCCCGTTGCCGGGTGAGAGATCGCGGCAGCCGGGCAGCTGCAGATCCAGCTGCGGTATCAGGTTTTTGATTTTTTCGGCGATTTCCTGCATATACTTTACTTAATCCCGCGAGAAATCCAGAATATTTTCCACATTCCAGTCGGTAAGGTAAAGCACCCCGGCAGCTAAAGCAAGGTGGAAAAGCGATGTGTTCCACTTGCTGTCGCGCCCCCAGCCTTCAAAGGTGCGTTTGCCGTCTTCGCGGATGGTGCGCAGCCACGCATTTTCATCCAGAAGCAGGCTCCGGAAGAGTTCGTTTTCGCCCTGTACTTTAAGGAACATCAGCATCGGGAAAGTTGCAAAAAGGTTGCTGCCGCTGAAGCGTTTCTGCCGGATAAGTTCAATAACCTTCTGCTTGCTTGCCTTATCGGGGCAGAGACCGAAAAATGCCGCGTAGATGTTGCCCATTGTGCTGATGTGATCTGATTCCACGCTGTCGCGGAAGAGTTTTTCTTCCGGCAGATAAAACGCTTTGCGGAAATTTTCCACCAGACGCTCCACATCTTTATAAGGCTCCATACCCAGATATTCAGCAATGCGGTTCAGCGCTTTGATCGCGCCGATGTAGTAGGCATTGATGGCGTTGTGCTTGACCACGCAAACCTGACCTTCGGTAATATCAACATCGTAACCGTCGCGGTACTCTTTCGGCCATTCGATGACACACCATTTGTCAAGGTTGTGCAGCAGACCGTCGCTGTCGGCGTAGGATTCGTGATAATAATCAAGAATATCGGCGATTTTTGCATAGCGTTCGCGCACAAAATCTTTGTTGCCGGTATATGCCAGATAACTCCAGAGCTGCATAATGAATATCAGCGGGTAATCGGCGATCTCCTGCATCAGAGAACAGCAGCCGCAGGTCATCAGACCGCGGTCGATTACGCTGGTGGCAAGGAAATCGTCAAAGAATTTTTCCATAAGTGCCATATCCTGTGTCAGGAGCGAATGTGCCCACTGTGTGTAACTGCCGTCGCCCAGATAGTAGCCTTTTTCGCGCTCCATACAGTCCTGGATCATTTCCTGCGTGCCGTATTTAAGAGAATCGCTGCAGAGTTTCCAGATCGCCAGTGCGCGTTCATCACTGGAATTGCACTTGGCTTTGAGTTCAAAGGGATAGTGCCGCGCCACAAAAACTATCGAATCGATATCCACTTCCACGCCGTCAGGCAGAACCAGTTCCGCGTAACGGTATGTTTTGTAATCATATTCATTGAGTGTATCCATTCCGCCTGTCAATGTAAAATATCCGCGGTAGCGGCAGTTGGCACGCAGCTGCCAGCGCAGGGAGCCGTCTTCATTAAGTTCCTGGGCAAAGAACATTTCTATGGTGGCACCTTCCGGCCCTTTTGCCGAATATTTGAGATAGCCCGCGTTGATGGCGTCAAAGTCGATCATCAGCCGGTTGCCGATGCGTTCAACAGAAACGGGTTTTATCTCTTCAAATGCCAGCTGCTGCGAGGGCTGCCTGATCAGTGTGTAATCGGTATATTTGCGGATTGCCGCCATACCCCACGCCGAATCATCAAATTCAGTCTGTTCAAAACCGTTTTCCGGAGAACGCGCATCGTAGTGTTCAAGGAACTGCGTAGAGTAACCGGCAAGGCCGCAGGAGGAAAAACCGGTGTGCAGCGTACAGCGGAATGATTCATCACTGACCAGAACCGTTTTATCATCAGCGGCAAGTTCCATACACAAGCCGGTGCGCTGATCGCCGCTGACCCATACGCGGTTGATCAATCCCTGATAGTAAGTGTGTACGGCAATAAGGTTTTTACCCGGCTTGAGGTAGCTTGTCACATCCAGCGCACTGTAAAAATAGCGCCACGGATAGCCGGGGGCGGGCCCCTGGGTGACAAATACGCCGTTTATATAAAGTTTGTAATAATCATCGGCGGTTATGTTGAGCAGGCACTTTTTGAAATTCTGCAATTCAAATTCGCGCCGGAAAAGTATATGCAGATGCTGGTCGCAGGGCTGTATATTGATATTTTTGCGTGACAGCTGGCGGCTGAAAACATTTACGATCTGCCAATCTTTGCATTTGCTGTGGGTTATCCATTGACTTGAAAGTATATTCTGATGCATAAAAACCTCGTGGATTTGTATAAGTAAAGTATATTTCGGAATTAAAATACATCTTCCGGCGGTCAATGCAAACTTTTCGCCGGAAAATAGTAAATTTTTTATGTGCAGCCTGAAAATATGACGGACGGAAAAAACGGGCAATATTGTTCTGACGGGATTTGCAAATAAAAAAATGTATAGTACATTTATACAGCAATACTGTTTTTGCAACTTATATGTATAAGGATACATACTATGAAAACCATCCATCACCAGGTTGAATTCTGTGTTGTCGGCGGCGGTCTTGCCGGTATGTGCGCGGCGATTGCCGCTGCCCGCCACGGGGTCAAAACCCTGCTTATGCACGAGCGACCGATGCTCGGCGGAAACGCTTCCAGCGAAATAAGAATGTTTGTCTGCGGAGCTTATCACCGCCGCGAAACCGGTCTGATCGAAGAGATCCGGCTGGATAACTGCCACCGCAACCCCCGGCGCAGCTATCCACTGTGGGATGCTTTGCTGTTTGAAAAAGTCAAATTTCAGGAAAACCTTACTGTTTTGCTCAACTGTTCCTGTATGGATGCGCAGATGTCCGGTAATAAGGTCAAAAGTGTTAAAGGCTGGCAGTTGACCACCCAGCAGTTTCACGAAGTCCGGGCCGATTACTTTGCCGACTGTTCGGGGGACAGTATTTTAGCGGAACTCACCGGTGCGGATTTCCGCGTGGGCAGAGAGGCTTCCGGCGAACTGGATGAATCGCTGGCAGTCAAAAATGCCGACCGTAAAACTATGGGTATGAGCTGTTTGCTGCAGGCGCGCCAGACTGATTCGCCCAAACCATATACGCCGCCGCCGTGGGCAAAAAAAGTTACCGAAGAAGATCTGGCGGGCCGTTACCACGATTTTTCACCGTATCAGAATTTCTGGTATCTGGAACTCGGCGGCGATCAGGATTCCATTGCCGATACGGAGTCTGTGCGCGATGAACTCATTGCTCTGGCATACGGTATGTGGGATCATATCAAAAACAGCGGCACGCACGATGCGGAAAACTGGGAACTTGACTGGGTCGGATTCCTGCCCGGCAAGCGCGAAAGCCGTCGTTATATGGGCGATTACATACTTACCCAGAACGATCTGCTGGATCCGCCGGATTTCCCCGATACTGTTGCTTTCGGCGGCTGGCCGGTCGATGATCACCACCCCGGCGGCTTGAGACATCACGGCGAACCCAATCAGGTGATGGAACCGGAAAAAGCGTATAATATACCTGCCCGGAGCCTCTACTCAAGAAACATTGACAATCTGCTGTTTGCCGGCCGCAATATCAGTGCTTCTCACATTGCTTTGAGTTCGACCCGGGTAATGGCAACCTGTGCGTTGTGCGGTCAGGCGGCAGGTACCATTGCTGCCCGTGCCAATGCCGGCAAACTTACGCCGCGGCAGGCGGTAGCTGAACATATAAGTGATATTCAGCAGATATTGCTGGATGACGACTGCTTTATACCCAATCTCAAGCGGCAGATCTCCGGCTTGAGCCGGTGTGCGGAACTGACCGTTTCGCAGGGTGATGGTGAAGCTCTCCGCAACGGCGTTGACGGTGCCGTGGAGGGCAGCTGCAACTGCTGGAGTGGTAAAGCCGGCGATTTTGCCGAATACACCTTTGCCGTACCGCAGGAAATCAACCGGATCAGGATCGTTTTTGATTCCGACCGTTCCCGTCTGGACTCACTGAATACATTGGGGCTGTACTATCTGGAGCGCGAAGATTTCACCCTGCCGCCGACTCTGGTGCGTGCGTTCCATATTGAAGTTGACGGCAAAGAGGTTTTCCGCACTGATGACAATCATCAGCGGCTGGTACGCATACCTTTCAGCGGCAGGGCACGGAGCGTGAAACTGGTGCTGGATGATGCACAGGAACGCAAAGTCTTTGCCTTTGAAGTAATGTAAAAACAATTGACAAGAGGATACTTTTATGCTTGAGAATGCAGAACTCAAACCCATCAGCGGAACATTTGCCAATATGCTTATATCCGATACCGGGATCGTCAATGCCGGTTTGAAAGATTGGGAAAATGATTTTAAAATGATGAAAGCCATCGGTATGGATCACATATTCATTATCCGTACCGAATGTGAAGAAAACGGCGTCCGCCTCTCTGCCGAAGATCCGCGCTCGACCACCTGGAAAGAGGATAAATGCCTGCTGGATATGATTTTCCGTTTGAGTGAAGAATATGGTATGAGCGTTTATCTCGGCGGCCCGCAGAGCATAACCAATCTGCACAAAGGTGATTGGCAGAAAGAGGTAGATGATACCAGACGCTATTATGACCGCACCGTGGCAAAGTATGCTAATTTCAAGTGTTTCAAAGGTTTGTATGTAACACTGGAGGCATTGCCGTGGCACTTCAATTTTCTGGATATCTGTACAGAAGTGCTGCAGTATATGCGCAACAGTTTTCCGCAGATGAAAACCTTTATGTCGCCGAGCCTGCGCGGGGTCAAAGGCGATATGTGCAGTCAGTATTCTGCTGACGAATGGGTCGATATCTACGGCAGATACTTTTACGAACAGATTGCCGGGTTGCTCGACTACTGCGCTCCGCAGGATAAAATCACCTGCCCGGCGTGCCATTACGGCGTTATTCAGGATAACGGCATAAAAGAGTGGTATCTCAAAGTCGGTGAACTTTTCAAACGCTGCAATATCGAACTCTGGAGCAATGTGGAAACTTTTCAGGCTCCGTTCCCCGGTCACGGGGAGCCGCGCGGCGTGTTCCGCCAGATCGATTACCGGTCGCTTTATATGAAACTTGCCGAAGCGTCGCCGTTGGTGAAAAAGATCATCACCTACGAGTTTTTCAGTCTGATGAGCCCCAATACCGAATGGGGGTCATCGCGCAGACTTCTGGCGCGTTATCTTGAAATGATCGGCAAAGATCCGGCGATCATCGACGAAATATATTCCAAGTGAAGCAGCCGGAACACTCCGGTCAGTAGAACAGCACTGCCGCCAGCACCATTGCGGCGGCAATTATGATTGCCGGAATAAAATTCAGCAGAATCACTCTGCCTTCTCTGCCGGCGGCATTGACCGTGGCACAGGCGGCAATCACTCCGCTGATACGGATCATACTGCCCAGACCGCCGCCGGCGTTCTGCAAAGCCACGGCAAGAGCCGGATCGATGTTCAGCATTTTTGCCGTATCAAACTGCAGCGCTGCAAAAAGAATATCTGATACAGTACAGGATCCGGCAAAAAAGGTTCCCAGAACACCGATGAATGGCGATGCCGCCAGAAATGCCTGCCCCATAACTTTTGCCACGGCATTGGCTGTACAGGTAAGCATTCCGGGCAAGTCAGAAGCATTGCTGCCCGAAGCGATCATAACCTGTACGACAGCCGTACTGGCGGCAATGGCAATGGCGGGAAGCCATATCTGTTTACCGGTATCTTTCAGGAGCTGCAGCTGTTCCCTGATGGTGATTTTCCAGCAGAATGCACTGCCGATGGCAATCAATGCAATGGGCAGCAGCCCCGGATTGCAGAATATTTTCCAGACCGCGCCGCTGCCGGCAATGCCGAATGTATCCGGCAGAACGATCTTCACTTTGCCCAGCATTGCATTGACCGGCAGCGCGGGTACACGCAGAATCACCAGCAGTATTGCCATAATCAGATAGGGCATCCACGCCTGAAACGCGGAAATCCTGATATTATTTACCGCTGGTGCCGGCAGCACCGCACTGTTTTTTCCGGGGAAATCCCATACATATTCCGGCACCAGAAAACCGTTTTTTATGCAGAGCAGTATCAGTGGCAGCCCGACGATCGCGCCCAGCATAGAGGGTAGTTCCGGTCCGAGATACAATGCTGTGCAGCGCCAGGGTATGATGTACGCTGCCGCAGAAAGAATTGTCAGCGGTATGATTTCAATAAATGAACGCATTTTTCTTTCTCCGCCGCTCAATATCAGCATCATTGCAATAGCGGAAAGCGGAATAAGAAATCCGGATATACCGGAAATAAAAGTAAGTTTGTCAAGCATATCCAGGGAGAATTTTTCCGGTGTTATACCCATTTCCGCCAACTGCCCGGAAACACAGCTGACCGTAGTCTGTACCGGAATCCCCACCGCCCCGAAAGGTACCGGCAGCGTGTTGCAGATCAATGCCGCAGCAACCGCGATCAACGGCGGAAAACCCAGCCCGACCAGCTGCGGCGCCGCCAGCGCCGGAGCTGCACCGAATCCGGAGGAGCCTTCCACAAAACCGCTGAAAAGCCACGCTATGACAATGATCTGGATCCGGCGGTCATTGCTGATGCCGTTGAAAGAGGCATTTATGGCGGCTATAGCACCGCTTTTGCGCAATACATTAAGCAGCAGTATTGCGCCGAAAATTATCAGTATTATATCCAGAGATTTGAAAATACCCTGCAGTGAGGATGCGGCTATCTGCGCTATATCCATCCGCCAGATCAACAGCGCCGACATCACAGTCAGCCCCCACGCTGCCGGCATAGCTTTCCCGGGGGATAATTTGAATTTGCACATCATTATCAGTGCGGCAATGATCGGCAGCAGTGCCGGAAATACATACAACATCTTGTTGAAACCTGATTATCTGGATATTTTTTTACAGAATATACCACTGCAAACAGATAAAATCAAGAAAAAAACTGTCCGTCCGCAGAAAAAAACGGAACTTGTGCCACACCATAACGGTCTATTATCAGATTGCCTTTTTTTCAATCCGGAATTGTTCCAGACAGTTTCCGGCGGTACACTCTTGCTGCAGACGCGGTGAAAAGGGTGAAAAACGGGCTTTTTTCAAGAGGGTTGATTTTTGCTAAAATTAAGTAATTGCTTAATTTTTCTTGACTTTTTGCCATATTCTGCTATAATAATGTGTGGAAATTAAGTTTTTACTTAACTTTTTTGAAAAATCAGTTCTTTTTTATGAAGAAGTTTAAGAAAAATAATCCGATTCACATTGATGAACAGTATATCAGCAGCCTGCTGAAGCAGTTTCAACGCGGAAAGCCTGAAGTATTTGAAAAAATTTTCAAAAGTTATGAACCGTACCTGTTCAATATGGCGAAAACGCTTCTGGATACTCCGGAAGAGATCGAAGAAGCTGTACAGGATACTTTTATTCAGGCCTGGCGCTCGCTGAAGGATTTCCGTCAGGAAGCCAGTCTCGGTACCTGGCTCTGCCGGATAGTCATAAACAACGCCAAGTCGCGCTATCTCCGCCAGAAGCGCCGGAACGCTGTATTCAAGTCGTTCGACAATGCATATCTGCTCCGGAAAATATCTGCCAGATATTCCGGTGATCCCTTTGAAAATGACAGATTTTCCGGAACAGATAGTTGCTTACTGCGCCGGGCAGTGTATAGCGTTATAGAAAAATTTCCCGTAAAACGGCGCCGTATCTTTATCTGGCGGTATGTCGAAGAACTCTCTTATAAAGAGATCAGCGAAAAGTCAGGGTACCCCATCGGCACAATAAAATCGCAGATATCGCGCGGTAAACAGCAGCTTGCCCGGGCTGTCAGAAAGTACAGACGCTGCAGTTTAAGCCGTCTGTGAGCGGACGGTTTTCAGGCGAGTATAAGCCGCTGTGAAGGATTTTTTTCAGACAGGTAGGTTATTGCCCATACCAGTGCATCCAGCCGGTCGGGACTGCGGGAACTGCCGGGTATGTAAGAGCACATTTCATCTTCCAGTTCGTGAAAAAATCCGGTGTGATGCACCCGGTTCTGCTCGTAAAGTGCTGCCACCGGTTCGGCACGCAGATATTTGCCGCGAGTGGCGCGTACTGCGGTAAAAGGCAGTTGCGGAGCCACATTGCGCAAAGCCATTTCAATAAGATCACCGCCCTGGTTTACTTCGCCTATCACCCGATCGGCACGGTAAAATTCAAAAAGTTTTTCCACGGTCTGTGCCCACACCAGCGGAGTCGAGCGCAGAGATGCATCTTTGAGTACATAAAAATCACCTGATCCGTCCATCCCCGCCGCCACAATACCTGTTTCGTCTGAATTGGCATTGCCGGTAACGGCGGGATCCACACCGATAACGATATGCCGCAGATCTTCCGGCACACGCAGTATCCGCGAACGGTCGATCAGACTCATATTCCACAATCCGTTGTGTACATCATCCAGCCACACGCCATCCATAAAGCGGCGTTTCTGCCGGTCGCTCAAACTGTTCAGAGTCTGCTCCAGATAACCGGGCGGCAGATTCCGGATGTTATCAGCCGGATTCATAAGCATACAGGCGTAATTTTCCGGGAAAGCAAGTTCCCGCCGGTTTTCCGGTTCGATTTTTTCAACAAAAAGTTTGTAGCTCCAATGCGATTTGCCCGCCGGATTGCAGTCGTAGTATGCGCGGTTGAGCAGTGCGGTGTTCTGCGCCAGACGGGTCAGCGCAGTGGTGATGCCCGAATAGGGTATTTCTGAACACTCATTGAAATAGATCGTGGCAAATTCCCTCCCCAGGATCCGGTCGGCGCGCTCGTCGGCATCAAGCCCCCCCAGCCAGATTTCGGAGCGGTTGGGCAGCCGGAAAAAGTTGTCGCTTTTTATGTATTCAGTTTTCAAGCCCGGAAAAGCCAGCTCGATTACTTTGGGCAGAGTATCAAACCCCACGGCATACTTTGCCCCGTTGCCGTGATAACGCAATATGGCGTGGCGGCTGCCGGGGGCTTTAAGTGCACGCACCAGCAATGCATAGACCAGAATAAATGTTTTGCCCGACCGCGAACCGCCATAGAGCATAATATGCCGCGCCGGGGATTGCAGCAGCTTGAGTGCCTGCTGCTGAACAGGTGTTTTTTCAAATTTTTTCATAAGCAACCATAAATTTTTTTTTGATAACTACGCGCTTTTTGTCAATATAAAATTGAAAAAAGAGTGCATTAAGGCTATATTATATATTGAATAAATACCCTATTATCGAAAGGACGATATTATGAGCAAGATAAATGTTCCTCATATTTTTACATCTGAATCAGTTTCCGAAGGGCATCCGGATAAGGTTTGCGACCAGATCTCCGATGCTATTCTCGATGCCTGTCTGGCAGATGACCCCGAAAGCCGGGTCGCCTGCGAAACTCTGGCAACGACTGATCTTATTGTTATTTCCGGCGAAATCACCACCAAGAGCAAGGTCAACTGGCAGGAAATTGCGCTCAATGCTGTGCGCAAGATCGGTTATGTTGACAGCAATATGGGTTTTTCTGCCGATACAGCCAAAGTCATTGTGGCAGTGCATCAGCAGTCGCCTGATATCTCCCAGGGGGTTACCGCCGGGGAAGGTTTGTTTGCTGAACAGGGCGCCGGCGACCAGGGTATGATGTTCGGCTACGCCTGTGATGAAACGCCGGAACTGATGCCGGCAACCATTCATTACTCGCACCGGATCGTTGAAGAACTGGCGCGCCGCCGTCATAATGAGCCGGAAAAATACAGTTTCCTGCGCCCGGACAGCAAAAGTCAGGTTTCCATAGCCTACGAAAACGGCAAGCCCGTATCGGTGGAAACAGTGGTGGTCTCGCACCAGCATACGCCGGATATGGAACGCGCACAGCTTGAAACTCTGGTCAGAGAGGTGGTCGAACAGGTGATCCCCGCGGAACTGCGAAAAAAAGAGATCCGCTATTTTGTCAACCCCACCGGTAAGTTTGAAGTCGGCGGTCCGCACGGCGATACCGGTTTGACCGGACGCAAGATCATTGTGGATACTTACGGCGGGGTCGGCAGCCACGGCGGCGGGGCGTTTTCGGGCAAAGATCCGAGTAAAGTTGACCGTTCTGCGGCGTATATGTGCCGTTATATAGCCAAAAATATTGTGGCAGCCGGTCTTGCCTCCAAGTGCGAACTGCAGGTGGCGTATGCCATCGGGGTGGCTGAACCGTTGAGCATCAATGTTGCCACTTTCGGTACCGGCAGAATTGCCGATAACGATCTGGAAAAGGTCGTGCGCGAGGTCTTTGACCTGCGTCCGGCGGCGATTATCGATACATTGCAGCTCAAACACCCTGCCGCCAACGGCTGGAGTTATCAGGATACAGCCGCGTACGGACATTTCGGCAGAGCTGCGTTCCCGTGGGAAAAGTGCAACAGAATTGCCGAAATCCAGGCCGCAGCCGAAAAATTCTGCTGAAATATGAATACAGACTTTTCAGTTATTGGGGTCGGTTCACCGATCATTGACCTGATTGCCAGGGTGCCGGAGGAGTTTCTTGCTCAAGTTTCCGGCGATAAGGGCGGTATGGTGATGATCGACAACGCCGAACTGGAACGGATCATTGAACTGCTGGGCAATGAAAATGTGAGCCGTTCACCCGGCGGATCAGCGGCAAATACACTGTTTGATCTGGAGCATTTCGGGGTGAAAACCGCGCTGCTGGGAACTGCCGGCAATGATGAAGCCGGCAAGTTTTACCGGCGCGAACTGGAACGCGCCGGCGGTTCAGCACACGCTTTGCGGACAAGTTTGCAAGGTACACCGACCGGACACTGCATCTGCCTGGTCACACCTGATGCTGAACGGACTATGCGTCCGGCACTGGCGGCGGCGCTGGAATTTGATCCCGGCGAAGTTGCACCGTCGGATTTTGCCGGTTACACGCTTGCGCATCTGGAAGGCTATCTTCTGGCACATTCGGAAGAAAAACTGCGCCATCTGATGCGCTGCGCCAAGTCTGCCGGCTGCCTGATAAGTCTGGATCTGGCAAGTTTTGAAGTGGTAAGAAATTTCAGGGCGGCGATCCTGCGGCTGCTGGAAGAGTTTGTAGATATAGTTTTTGCCAACAGCGATGAAGCCGATGCCCTGTACGGGGCAATTGCGCCTGAAGAACAACTCAAAGAGCTGAAAAAACTCTGCAGTGTTGCGGTTGTCAAACTCGGCGAAAAAGGCGCGTGGGCGGATTGCGGTTCCGGCGCGGTGTTCATACCGGCTAACAAGGTCAATGCCGTGGATACCACTGCTGCGGGCGATTCATTTGCCGGCGGTTTTCTTTACGGTTATCTGGCAAAAAAAGATACGCTGCAGTGCGGAAAGATCGGTGCGGCACTGGCGGCGGAAACAGTTCAGGTTTTCGGCGCGGTAATTTCGCCGGAAGCGTGGAAACGGGTCAGAGAAATCGTGTAATTCACATAATATAAGAAGAGGTTTTCTATGAGTTTTGCCAGCGGATATTTGTTGGTCAACATTGTACTTTTTGCTTTTGGAGTATTTATTCTGGTCAAGGGCAGTGACTGGTTTGTGGATGCGGCGGCGGCACTGGCGCGGAGTTTCGGGTTGCCGGAACTGGTGATCGGGCTGACGCTGGTGAGTATCGGTACAAGTCTGCCGGAACTGGCTTCGAGTCTGTGTGCATCGTTTTACGGTCAGTCCAACTTTATTATCGGCAATATTGTCGGCAGCAACACGGCAAACATTGCTCTTATACTGGGTGCCGGGCTGGTACTGGGCGGGGCAATAGGTTTTTCGCGCAAGGTGGTATGGCGCGATATGGTGATGCTGCTGGCGCTGGGTATCGGGCTGATGGCGTGGTATTATTTTGGTTTTGATGTTCCCGCCGGTATCAAACAGGGTGTAGGGCGTTTCGGGGGGATAATTCTGCTGATAATCTGCGGGATCTATTCCTGGAGTTTGAGCCGCGGGGAACGCAGCGAAGAAAGTGACGGGGCATCTGAAAGTGATGATTCTGAAAATACTGCAGCGCCGGAAATGTGCCGCGCCCGCGCTTTCGGTATGATCGTGATTTCGCTGATAATGATCACCGCGGGCGCCAAACTGATGGTCGATACTGTGGTGTGGTCGGCAGTCAGACTGGGCGTAAGTTCGCTGATGATTTCGCTGACCGTGGTGGCGATAGGTACCAGTCTGCCGGAGCTGGCGGTTACGGTTTCCGGGGTGTTGAAAAAGCGCGATGATATAGCCCTGGGCAATATTATCGGCAGCGGCATATACAATATTGTGCTGATCATCGGCTGCTGTGCCACGGTTGCACCGCTTACCGGCGACGGCAAAAACGGTCTGCTTTCGATGATAATTATGAATGCCGTGGCGCTGGTGCTGTGGTTCTTTATGATGGCGGGCAGAAAACTTTACCGCTGGCAGGGGTGGGTATTCCTGCTGCTTTATGTTGCGTTCGTGGTATGGAGCGCCTGTTTTGTAAAATAATATAACCCGGATAAGAGAGGGGAGGCAGAAGAACTTTTCCGGCACTGTTTTATTGAGTGGAACAAATAATGATTTTTATATAAAAAACTGATAAAATCAAGGAGAAAAACAATGATCAAAAGATTTTCACTGTTTCTGTTGCTGTGCAGCGGTGCTTTGATGCTGACCGGCAGCGAGTTGCCGCTGGCTCTGCAATCGACTGTTACGGCACCGCGTATGACAATAACGCCCTCACACCCTGCCGGCAGATATCTTATGCCGGTAAATGACGGCAAGCGCAAGTTTGTCAGAATGAGTATAGGCCAAAACAATAAGGTTTATTCCTACTACTTTTATGCTCCGGGGAAACTGCTTGATCAGATGACTTTTCCCGGTGTGATGCGTATTACAGTGGAAACCCGCGCTTCGGGCGATATTGCCAACCCCACATTTTCAGTGCAGTACCTCACCAAAGACAGCAAGCGCCGGATCGGTCAGCAGATTTTTACCATTGATACAGCAAAAGATTGGAAAAAATACACTCTCTGCGCCGATGTACCTCCGGAAACAAAAAGCATCCGCTGTCTTTTCAGTTTTCAGGGTAAGCCCGGTGCCACACTGGAAGTAACCACTATCAAATTTGAAGGCGCTTCTGATACAGTAAAAATCAGCAATGTCAAGCCCGATGTGAATCTGCCGCCCTCGCAGTGGAAAAATTTCCCGCAGGCAGATGTTTTTTACAGCGGCGACTGCACCCCCGCAGCGGTTCAGAGCGCAGTTAAAGTTGCTTATGATGAAAATAATCTTTACGTTGGTGTAATTGCCGAAGAGCCCGAAATGGCTCTGCTCAAAACCGCCGTGACCAAGCGCGACGGCGCGGTGTGGAACGATGATGCCGTAAGCGTTCTGGTGTACGAAGCCAATTCCGATCTGGGCTACCAGTTTATCAGCAACGCCATCGGCACGCAGTTCGATTGCCAGCTCAAGCAGGCGCAGGCGGGCGATCCTTACCGCAGCGCACCGTGGGATGGCGACTGGAGCGTAAAGACGTTCAAAAACAAGGATTCCTGGGAAGCAGCCTTTATCATTCCGTGGAAAAACTTCGGCAAAGCCGGCAAAGACGGCATCTACTCCATCAATTTTGCGCGCGAACGCAAAGCCGTTAGAGCCGATACCAAGTGGAACTGCTATCAGGGCCGTTTCCAGGAAGTCGATAAGTACGGCAAACTCGATCTTAAAGCCAACACAATGAGCCGTTACCGCAAGGTCGAAAAAATCAATTACGATATTGTCCGCAAGAATCCGGTTTTCAAAGAAGTTTTGAGCAATAAAAAAGCTGACCGCCGTTTCTGGCTGTGGGGCAGAGCTTTGCACTACAACTATCAGCCGGCAAGTGTCCGCAAAAAATATACGCTTGAACAGTTCGGCGATTATCAGCACAAGATGGTAAAAGCCTTTACCGATGCCGGTGTGGCAGTTGCGGGTATGCCGTGGTTTACTATGAAGGGCCGTTCCACGATCACTACAGATTATCTGGCAGAAATAAACGCCAAAATGCCGTGGAGCTACAGCCAGCAGATGATCCACTCCAATGCGATCAAAGCCGGAGCCCAGCCGGTGGTAAGACTGGTCAAAGGCGGCAGTGAGCGCTCCTTTACCGATTTGACACACGATGCTGCGATCAAAGCGTTCTGCGATTACTTTGACACTATGGCAGCCACACTCAAAAAAGACCCCAAACTGAAGAATATTCTCTGTTATCTGCACGGTCAGGATGAACCTACCAACCGCGTCAAATATCTTTACAGCCGCAGCCGCAACCCCGGTTCGGCAAAATATCTTGACGAAGTCGATGCAATAATCCGCAAAGATTACGGTTTCGGTAAATACGGTCTTTCTGATACATTTGACGCCCCCGGAGAGAATATTGCCTTTGAACGCATTGCTTTCTGGCGCTGGTGGACAGACAGAATGGCTTGCAGCCTGAAGAAAATTCACGATTACAGCAGCAAAGTTCTGCCGGGTTACGATCACTTTGTGGTCAACCGCAACACCTGCAGCGGACTTGACCCGCTGAACATTGCCAAGATGCCGGCAGGAACGGCAATCGGTTGCGACCCGTACCCGACCAGTTCGCGGATGTATTTCGGTATCGGCCGCGGTATCTACACTACCGGATTCAATGTCAAACTGGTCAAAGACCTGATCCCGGATGACTGCAAAACTGTAGTTTTCCTGCAGGGATTCAACTATTGCGGCGGCGTACCGACTCCGTCGAATGCCAGCGAATGGACCAGTCAGGCGCTTAAAAACGGCGCCGATTGGCCGCTCTGGTACACCAGCAACTGCTACCGTGAAAATCCGGCGCTGTTCAGGGCAACGCTGGAAATTTCCAACCAGCTCAAAGATCTGCCCGCACTGAAATTTCCGGAAAGCACAGCCACTGCCATTTTCTACAGCGACTATGACTTCTGGGGATTGAGTGACCGCTGTTTCCACAGCGTATATTCGCTCTACAGCATATTGGGCGAAAAGGTCGGCAGCTGGTTCAAATTCATCAGCAAAGACAAATTGGCATTTGCCGGCAAAAAACTTGTCTATGTGCCCAGAATGCGCTTTACCGACCCGGATTTGACCGGCAAATTTATGAAATATATGCACGATGGCGGCACACTGGTGACCTTTGACCCCAAGATGTGGACTTACAATATCGACGGCAGTGCCGTTGCTGAACGCGCACTTTTCGGTAAACTGGTGCCGCGCAAAGTGGCATCGCCGGTGCTCAAATACGGCAGCAAACGCCTGCCGCTGGCAAAGATACTGAATCTGCCGCAGAAGGAAAACAATACCATCGAAGCGTATGATTTTGAAAAACTCCCCGCCGGAGCCAGAGTTATTGCCACTTATGATGACAACAAACCTGCTATCGTGGAATTTGCCGTCGGCAAAGGCAAGTGGATCTTTTCAGCTGTCCAGCCCTTCGGTAACAGCGATATTGTGCTGGAGCCCGGCGCGTGGCAGGATTTTATGCGCGATCAGGCCAAAGTTATCGGCGAAAAGTGCGATCTGCCGATCTGGCGCTTCACTCTGCCGGCACCGGCAAAACTCAATATTCCCAAGCCGCTCAAGTAAAATTTTACAGGAGAATATATTATGAGCACCCCAAAAAAAGTTCTGGTACTCGGCGCCACCGGCGCAATGGGTAAATATCTGGTTCCGAAACTGCTGGAAAAAGGCTATATGGTCGATGCCGTTGCGCTGGATGAGTTCCACAGCGACGCGCCCAATCTGCGGAACATTGTCGGCAATGCAATGGATTGGGAGTTCCTTGATCCGCTCCTGAAAAACAATTACGACGGAATCGTGGACTTTATGAAATATACTTCCGCAGAAATCGCCTGCTATCTGCCGGCATTTCTGGAAAGTACCGGCCACTATATGTTCTTTTCATCCTACCGTATTTACGACAATAAGGAAGTTCCGATCAGGGAAACTTCTCCGCGTCTTATTGATACAGCGGATGATATCTGGCTGCGCAACTCCGATGATTACAGCATCTACAAAGCGCGCGGTGAAAACGTGCTTATGGCAAGCAACAGAAAAAACTGGACTGCTGTGCGCCCCGCCCCGACCTATTCATTGATGCGTTATCAGCTCGTAACGCTGGAAGCCCCGGTGCTCATCGGCAGAACCCGTGCCGGCAAGAGCGTGGTTCTGCCTGAACAGGCTCGCTATGTGGATGCAACTATGTCGTGGGCAGGCGACGTGGCAGATATGCTGGCGTTGCTGCTGTTCAACGAAAAAGCTATGGGCGAAATCTACACCACCGCCACCAGCGAACACCATACCTGGGACGAGATCGCTGATTACTACAAAGATATATGCGGACTCAAAGCGGTCTGGATCGATAAAGAAGAGTATATAAAAATGGTGACGTGGAAACCGCATTTCCCCGGCAACCGCTGGCAGTTGGAATATGACCGCCTTTTCACGCGTATTATTGACAATACCAAGGTTCTGGAAGCCACCGGACTCAAACAGGAAAACTTTATGCCGCTTTATGACGGATTGAAGTACGAAGTTTCGCGCTGTCCGGATATGCCGGAATGGCTGAAAGCCGCCCCCGCAATGGATAGATACCTGGAAGCTCACGGTATGAAATAACCACGCCGCGAAAGCGGCAGAACTCCCACTGCCGCCGCATACGCGGGCAGTACGGTAGATGGCGGCTTTAGTGGCGCCGCATACGCGGGCAGTACGGTAGATGGCGGCTTTAGTGGCGCCGCATACGCGGGCAGTATGGTAGATGGCGGCTTGGGAAGTATTGAGAAGTATTGGGATGTATTGGGAGGATTTGGGAGAATACATTGCCGCCTTTACTGTAAGCAATACGGTTTGATATTGCGACGCGGTTTTAAAGCGGCAAAGAACAGTTCCCAAAATTTCCCAAAGCCT
>JAZNBV010000043.1:0-4131 GCA_045587205.1 Victivallaceae bacterium | reverse complement strand
TGTTTTATGCTATATTTTTGTGTCTTCAAATCAGTAGGGTTGATGGTTTGATTCCCGGTTTGAAGATTGGCTGATTGGCATATAAAAATTCCCCATTTATTCCCCGCTATGATGGAATATTCCCCATAAATGGCCCGTTTTGGTAAAGTCGCATTTGAGTTGATCAAGTGCTATAATGTGCCAACTTTGAGGTTAAAAGGATTTTGATAATTATCCCCGCTCCGGGTACCATAATATTCAACGACTTACAACTTTTTATTTAGCTGAAAATCCGTTGCGGCGTCCAAACGGGATGATACTTCTTGTAAGCTCAAGATATCTTCTGACATCACGAATTCTGGGATATTTCTGGGATATAAAATTAAAGTCCGTTGCAGTTGGCAAATTCCGCCAAAACGACCATAAAAAGCATTCCACACCAAGATATTTGGCAGTAAAAAGATATCCCCCATTCAGCAGGAGCATCAATTACGAGATGTGCTTGCAGATTATAAATACAAAGTAATGAATAAGCCTTTTACTCTGCCGGCGACTTTCCGGTAAATAATCGAGCAAATATACTGCTGCAAGACGGATCTATCCATTTAGCGGATGTTTTGGCGGTTGGTTGACTGCCGGATTTTTTCGATACAAAACTGAATTTTATTACTGCAGAAAATGTGCTTCTGTCAGCAGTTGTATTTAATGGCTGAAAAAGCAAAAAAACATTTCATTTTAACCGGTTTATTCCATAATAAAAAAACCTTATTTACCGCATAAAATATAACCGATCGGCACTGTATTTAACAAGTTGGCTGAAATATTAAGATTTTTGTCATGATTGTCAAGGTTTTTTATTTTTTACACGGTAGATTAACTCAAAAAACTACCGGGAGGTTATATATGAAATTTGCACTCTTTGTTTCCAACCGTACCACTTTTCCTCAACAACTGGTTGCTGAAGCTATCAATGACATTGCTGTTGCGGTCAAAAAAGCCGGTCATATTCCGATTTTGCCGCCGGAAGGCGTTGCCGATGATGCCGGAGCATTGCGTTATGCTGATTTTCTCAAAAATCAGACTTGTGATGGTGTAATAGCTGTTTTTCCCAACTTTGGCGATGAATCATCCACCCTTACTGCATTGCGTGATTTCGGCAAACCCATACTTTTTGTTGCGTGCAGTGATAAGCTCAACGCCATGGGTGCTGCCACCCGCCGGGACGCCTTCTGCGGCAAGATAAGCGCAGTAAACCTTTTCCGGCAGTGCCGCATACCTTGCACTGTTCTGGAACCGCATACGATTGATCCCTCCGGCTCGGCATTTCAAGAAAATCTGCACACATTTGCTGCCGTCTGCCGTGTAACCAATGGTATGAAAAGTCTGCGTACCGGCTCGATCGGGGCAAGATGTACGCCATTCAAAACGGTGCGTTTCGATGAAACAACCCTCGAAAAATATCACATAACCAACGAAGCGTTCGACCTTTCCGAGCTTTTTGCTTTAATAAAAACGCTCAAGGATGAAGATGATACTGTTCGCAGTAAGGCTGAATTCATCAAAAATTACAGCTGCTGGCCGAACAATACCGAGCCGGTTCAACTACGGATGTCAAAACTGGCTGTTGCTATTGAAAAAATGATTGAAAAATACCGCCTTGATCTGGTAACTTTGCGTTGCTGGACGGAGTTGGAAGAGGAATTGAAACTCTCGCCCTGTATGGTATTATCCATGCTCAATGACCGGCGGATAACCGCTAATTGCGAAGTCGATACAGTTAACGCAATTGCCATGCATGCACTCTCCTTGGCGGCAGATGCTCCGGCAGCTTGTCTGGATTGGAACAATAATTACGGTGAAGAGCTCAACAAGTGTGTGCTTTTCCACTGCGGCCCCACTGCGGCAAGTTTAATGCAGCCTTCCGCAAAGATCGTTGACCACCCGATGTTTGCCCGGGTATTGGGTTGCGGCAACGGTTTGGGCTGCAACGAAGGCAGAATGAAGCCGGGAGAATTTACCTGGATGTCGGGTATGACCCGCGATGGCAAATTGATTTTCGCTTTGGACAAAGGCAAATTTACCAGCGACGAACTGCCTGCCGAGTTTTTCGGTTGCGGTGGAGTAGCTGAATTTGCCAACTTTCAGAGTAAACTGCGTACAATGTTGCGATATGGTTTCCCGCATCACATGAGTTTGAGTTACGGCGACAGTTTTACAGCATTGGAAGAAGCGTTCTTCAGTTATCTTGGGTATGAAACAATCACATTTTAAACGATAACAATATTGCAAATAACTTTGTCAATGTTATATTATTCACTGCACAAAACCGCTTTAAGTTTTTGTGCCATAAGCAAAAGAGAGCGTATTTTATGAAAGCAATGATCCTGGATGAGAATTTGAATTTTCTCTGGACCGATGTACCCGATCCGGGACGTAAAGATAATGAAGTACTTATCGAAGTACACGCAGCGGCAGTCAACCGTGCCGACCTTATGCAGAAAGATGGCTGCTATTCTTCGCCGCCGGATTGGCCGCAGTGGTGCGGTTTGGAAGTTTCCGGGATCGTACTGGAAGCTCCCGCTGATGCCGAAGTCAAAGTCGGCGATAAAGTCTGCGCCCTGGTTGGCGGCGGTGGATATTCCGAAAAGATCTGCGTACCCGTCGGTATGGTTGTGCCGATTCCTGAAGGGTTGTCGCTGGTTGAAGCCGCCAGTATTCCCGAAGTATGGTGCACGGCATATTTGAATTTGGTTTTCGAAGCCGGCGGCATGAATCCCGGCGATGTGTTCTATATGCAAGCCGGTGCTTCCGGCGTTGGGTTGGCAGTTATTCAGCTGGCTAAAACTATGGGGGCAAAAGTTATCACCACCATCGATTCGCCTGAAAAAGCTGAATTTGTTAAAAAGCTCGGTGCCGATGTGGTGCTGGATTACCGTACCGATGATGTGCTTGCCGCGATCAAAGCCAATCCGCCGACTGTGGCTCTGGACTGCATTGGCGGCAAACTCATGGGCGAATGTTTTAAGGAAATGGTCTTCGGTGGCCGCTGGATCATGATTGCCACCATGGCGGGTGCTGAAACCAATATCAACCTGGAAACCGTCTGGCGTAAGCGAATCCGTCTGATCGGCAGCACGCTGCGCAGCCGTACCAGTGAAGAAAAGTGCCGCATTATGCAAGCATTGAAAACCCAGCTGTGGCCGCTTTTCAGCGAACGCAAACTTATCAGCAACATTCACGCCGTCTTCCCCATTACCGAAGTGGAAGCGGCTCACGGCGTATTGCGCCGTGCCGAAAATACCGGTAAAGTGGTGTTGACTCTGCGTTGAGATTTTTATGAAAATAGAAGCGTTGTGTACCGGTACAATTTTAACTTGGCGTCATTTGCTGGTGCACAATGCTCCGGAAGGCATTCGTTTTGAAGTTCCGGTAAAATGCTTTTATATTGAACATAACGGGCACAAGTTGCTTTTTGACGCCGGGCAGAAACCTTTGAGTTACCAACAGCCGGATGACGCCAATTATCTGGTCAGGGTTACGGAAAAGGATTCTGCAGCGGCATTGCTCGAGCAAATGGATGTGCAGCCGGAAGAGATCGAGTATGTTGTGTTGTCGCACACGCACAGCGATCACGCTGCCGGAGTGGCGGATTTTCCGCAGGCAAAGGTCATATTGCAGAAGCGGGAAGCTGCTGGGAAACAATGCAATTATAAAAAACTGCTGCTCGAGGGGGAATACGATATTTTCGGCGATGGGCGCCTGGTCGTACTGCCGACTTACGGGCATACTCCGGGGCATCAGAGTTTATTGATCAAGCTGGATGACTCCAGTAAGGTTTTGTTGACCGGAGATGCAGCGTACACGCATGAGGCTGTACTTTATAATTGTACAAAAGCAGAATATCAACAGAGACCGGAATATTTTGATACTTTGAAAAAATTACGGCAGTTTCAGGAAATCGGCGTGAAACTTATTTTCAGCCATGAATAAATTTAAGAGGGAAATATGTTGAATGTAAAATATCTGGTGGCTAACGAGCCCAATAAGGTAGAGTATTGCAGCGAATCTTACGATGAAAATCTTCTGCCTGAAGACCGCATACTGGTAAAGACCCATTTCAGTACAATCAGTGCCGGTACTGAACTTGCGTGG
>JAZNBV010000042.1:0-8429 GCA_045587205.1 Victivallaceae bacterium | reverse complement strand
AATTTACTTATAATAAACAAGTTGGCATTGCTTTTATTGAAACAATAAAAGCAATCCCGGCGAAAGTTTTTGGAAAATGGGGTGTGGGGAAAAGAACCTTTTTTCAAAAAGGTTTTTTCCCCACAAAACAGTTTTGCAACACCCCCATTTTTTTTGCGGCGCTGTTTTATGCTCAAAAATCACGCTGCACCGCAGCACGGTAATCTTCACTGGTCATATACTGCAAAGCAGTGTATGCCAGAGCCTGTGCGGCTTTCAGCATATTTTCCAATCCCATATCCGAGCGTGCCGCTTCTTTGAATTCAGCGGAATGAGCTCCGATGCGGCGGTCGGCAATGGCAAAATAGGGGTGAGCCCCCGGTATGGCTTGCGAAAAATCACCGAAATCTGATGACGCCCTGCCCGCAGCCGGAACCGGCGAAACAGTTTCCCCCAACCCGGTCATTATCTCCACAAAAGCTTCATTCAAAGCTTGATTGGGTTTGCGGCTCCGGCAATCGGTGGAGAATTTTTCTTTGGTAAAAGTCGTACCGGTCAGCTGTGCTGCGCCGCGAACCATATCATCAAAACGGCGGTCAATAATTTCCATCCAATCTTCGCGGGCACTGCGCAGATAAAAACGGCAGCTTGCCTTTTCCGGAATAATATTGGGCATAACTCCGCCATGGGTCACAATACCGTGGATACGGCAGAATTCCGGCATCTGCTGGCGTTGAAAGTTCACTGCTGTAAAAAGCATCATCACTGCATCCAGCGCATTGATTCCCAGCTCCGGAGAACCGGAAGCGTGCGAAGATTTTCCGTGAAAAGTCACATCATATCTGCGGATAGCCAGACTGCCGCGATCCGGGATAGTACACCAGCCCGGATGTGCCATCATAACAGCATCAATATTATTTAACGCACCCTTTTCAACCATTTTCACTTTTGCGGAACCGGATTCCTCCGCCGGAGTACCGAGCAGAACAACTCTGCCCGGAATGTTGTGTTGTTTCATAATTTCAACTGCCGCCAGCATTGCCCCTGCCGATGCTGCTGCAATCAGGTTATGACCGCAGGCGTGCCCGATGGCCAGCGCATCATATTCAGCAGTCAACGCAAAAACCGCCCCCCCGTCGGAACCATATTCGCAACGGAATGCAGTAGGTATATCGCAATATCCCGGCACGGCGGTGAGCGAATATTTTTTAAGCAAATTGCAAACAGCTTCCGCCGAATGGAACTCCTGCCAAGCGGTTTCCGGGTGGTTCCACAAATCCAGCGCAAGAGTTTTCAAATCCGGCGCCAGACGGCTGATTTGCTGCTGAACCAGCGATTTTATAAGTGATTTTTCCATAGTAAATATCATTTTTATTGAAATATAAATTTTTTTAATATAAATATATTGTTTTTTCAATAAATATCAATATATTAAAATATACAATATTGATTACTTAAAATTATTAAAGAGTTACTTATGGAACTTCGGCATTTACGGTATTTTGCAGTTACAGCGGAAGAATTGCACTTTGCCCGGGCAGCTGAAAAGCTCAAGATCACCCAGCCGGCATTGAGCCGTCAGATCGCGGCGCTGGAAAAAGAGTTGAACACCAGACTGATTTCGCGCAGCAACAAATGGAAAATCAGCCTTACAGAATCGGGTAAACTTTTTCTGCAGGAAGCCCGTAAGATCCTCGCCTCTGCCGAACGGGCGGTCAATATAGCCAAATGTACCGGGTTCGGCGGTTACGGGCACCTGGCGGTGGGGGCAATATCCTCGACTATTGAAAATCCGGCTTTTGTTCAGTCGGTTCGTGAAATGCGCCGCCGATATCCGCACCTGATAATGGAAGTGGTTGACGCAACTTCTGATACACTTCCCGATCAGGTGCGGCAACGCAATCTGGATATAGCATTTATGCGGTCACAGGTTGCCATCGGCGAAGATGATGATTCGCTGATATGCGAATACTTATGGAGCGATCCGCTGGTACTGGCTCTGCCGCAGGATTCGCCGCTGGCTCAAGCCCCGGCGGTGGCGGTTGAATCGCTGAAAGAGCAGTCATTTATTATGGTGCCGGAACGGACATCGAGTTCACTGCGTAAATTTCTGGATCTATTTTTCCGCAAATACGGCGGTTTTTTGCCGCGGGTCGATATGGAGATCTACAATACTTATACTGCGTTGCGGATGGTGGCAGGCAAATTGGGTGTGGCAGTGGTTTCCGATTCCTACCGGGGGATGTTTTCAGACCGGATCTGCTATCGTTATTTTAAGGATGCCACTCCGGAAATACCGCTTTTTGTGATCCGTCCGGCTGATAATGCCAGTAAAATGGCAGATATTTTTCTGCATATACTCCGCAGCCAATACCGCAAACTGCAAACTCAAGTCAAACCGCAGTACTCCGGTCAGCGTGTATGAAAATCAGTTATACTGCAGTATAAGAAAAATCAATCACTAAAAGACGGTTCTAATTTGACATTGCGACATATTTTCCCGGAAAAATAATATCTTTTGTATGGCTTGAAAAATTTATTCTGTCTCCACCTTATAATTTCAAGGTCATTTTTTTGCCACCCGGTATTGGGATGGGGGTGTATTAAAAATTTTTTTGAACGCAGTCGTAAAGTGCTGCTGGCTGGCAAATCCGCAGAATAATGCAATTTCACCAATTGATATATTGGTCTGTTTAAGCATATCGCAGGCAACCGATAAACGCAAGTTGAGCAAATACCCGGTAAAATCTATCCCGCAGCTGCTCTTAAACAGATGGGAAAATCTGGAAGGACTCAAAGCAGCGGCTTCGGCGGCGGCTTTGAGCGTTATATGTTTTGAATAATTTGCGGCAATAAAATTCAAAGATTTTACTATCCGCCCATCCATCTTTGTATATTCCGGATAACGGTTATAAAACCTTTCCAGTAGATCAGCCATCAAAAGATTTACCAACTCCGGCAAAGTATTTTTCAAAATCTCCCGCCACGGAGTCAGCAGCGGTTCTTCCCTGCCTGGCATACTGAACGGACCGCATAAAACACACCCCAGCACCCGCCCGGTACGGTAAACCGGGATCACCAGTTCGCAGGCTCCGGCGTGGCATTGATGCAAAAACGGTTTATTGCCGTTGCTCCGCAAATGTCTGATGATCAAGTCTGTATCGTTACGCTGGCACTCTTTCAATCCGCATTGGCGTTTGACCGCATCACAATAGGAGTGATTGTGCATATAACAATTTGGCAGACGCTTTTCAGTCAAACAAAATTCCGTCCGCTTCCAAACGCAGCAGCTGCCGATGATCAAACCAATCAGCTGCAAACGATGGTCTATTGCCTGCATCAAATCTTCCATTTTTTCTACTTTCATATCAGCCTTTATTAATTTATAGTTTAATAATGTAAAAATATAGCATAAATTGAGAAGCAAATCAAATTATTTTCAGGTACATTACATTAGAATGATAAAATCAGTTCAAATTAAAATGTAAATTTTTACAATTATTTTGAAAAAAAAGGTTTATTATCCTGGAATATAACAGCGAAATTTATTACGAAAAATTGAGGTGAAAAATATGAAGTATGATACCGATGTATTAATTATAGGTGCCGGCCCCGCCGGATTGGGAGCGGCAATTATGAGTGCCCGCTCGGGTATGAAAACCATTGTTGCCGAAGCCTATGGCGTTCCCGGCGGTATGGCGGTTATTGCCGAAGTTCAGCCTTTTATGATAAGCTGTCATCAAGGCAGGGACTTTGACTATCCGGTTTATCAGGAGTGGAAAGAAGCGATGAATAAATATCTTTCTGCTGCAGCCATAGAGTTGCGGCAGACTGACAAAGGCTATGCTCCACGCAATATCCACAAAGAAGCTGCCGCTCTGGCTGCCGAAGATCTGTTGCTGGAAGCCGGAGTAAAAATACTTTATCATCACCGTCTGGTGGATGTGGAAGTTGAAGAGCGCAATATAAAGTCAGTAACCTTGCACTCCAAAAGCGGTATGGAAAAAATCACTGCCCGTATTTACATAGATTGTACCGGCGACGGCGATTTGGCGGCACTTGCCGGATGCAAGTTTGATATGGGCGATGAAAACGGCAACTGTCAGCCGATGACGCTTTGTTTTAAGCTCGGCAATGTAAATATACCCCATATAAATAGAGATGAGGAACTGAATTTGATCGATCCGGAGTGGAGAAAAGAACTCAACGAACAGTACGCCCGGGCAGGCAAAGACGGAATACTCCATTGCGACCGGGAAGATGTCTTGCTTTTTCCATTCAAGATACAAAGTGGTAATATCATCCACTTCAACACCACCCGGGTGGTAAAACACTCCGGGATCAACGGTAAAGAGCTTTCAGCTGCTGAAATCGAAGCCCGCCGCCAGATGCGCGAAATATTTTTCTGGCTGCGCAGCAATGTCAAAGGTTTTGAAAATGCCGAAATACTTTCTATGGGCGCGCAGATCGGTGTCCGGGAAAGCCGCCGCATACACGGAATGTTCACTCTGGATAAAAAGCATTTTGACAGTGCAGCCAAATTTCCGGATGCCATTGCCCGCAGTAATTACCACATAGATATCCACTCGCCCAACGGCAGCGGCACTTACCGCCAGAGTATGCCGCCGGGTGAATATTACGAAATACCCTACCGGTGTATTGTACCGGTTGATTGCGATAATCTCCTGATCGGAGGCAGACCCATATCAAGCGATATGGCCGTACACAGCAGTTTACGCATTATGCCCACGGCTATATCCATAGGGCAAGCAGCAGGCTGTGCCGCAGCTATGGCAATTCAGGAAAAAAGTACTCCGTGCAAGCTCAACGGCGTATCTGTGCGCCAGAAACTCAAACAACTGGGGGCGTTGCTGACACTGGTACTGGCATTGACCGGGTTCAATTTTACTGCCGCAGCAGATAATGGTAATTTGAGCAAACACTCCGGCCGAGTCTTTGTTACGCGGCACGGTCAGCGCGCAACGATCCAGACTCCGGATTTTGATCCGCCGTTGACTGCGGATGGCAGAAAGCAGGCCTAACTGGTTACCGGAGAGCTGAAAAAACGCATTTTCAGCGGTACAATTTATGCTTCACCTTACCGCCGGATGTTGGAAACCGCGTCGATCATAGCCCAAAAACTCAATGCGCAGCTCTATGTAACTCCGCTGATCCAGGAATATGTCAAACACCGTGGTAAAGCGCGAACTATGGCGCGGCCGCTGAACACACTTAAAGCAGAATGACAGGAGGTTAAACCTTTTTCAAGCATTTGTTGTGCATATTTTCAAGAAAACATGACCCGGTTATGCAACAGAAAAATCCCTAAAAATGCTTTTTGCGACTTGCTTTTATGTGACACGCGTGTATGTTATGTCAGTGTAGACAAAGCGATTTTTTTCTGCTGTTATGATCAAAACGTGAGAAATAAACAGAAAAAATATGAAAAAAACAGAAGTATTATTTACCCCGGTCCGAACAGCCGGAACTCCGGAAAACCGGTTTTATGATTTCGGTAAACATTATTTCGCCATTCTGGAAATCGAGGCGGAATCTGATACGGCACAGGACATTACGATTGCCGTAGGTGATGTGGAGGAAAACGGTCATATTCATCGGAATCCCGGCGGTTCGCGGATTTATCAGGAGGAAAAAGTGCGGCTGAACCCCGGCACAAACCGGATTGCCATGCGGATGTCTCACCCGGGATATAATCAAGGCACATTGACATTGGAGCCCGAGGCCATTCCTTTCCGTTATGCCGAAGTGAGGGATTGTACGTGCCCCGTCAAGGTCTTTCAGCACGCTTTTTATGGCACGTTCGATGATGATGCATCCGATTTCGTCAGCAGTTCAGAGAATCTCAACCGCATTTGGGAATTCTGCAAGCATACTATGAAAGCGACTTCCGTATTCAATGTATTTATTGATGGAAATCGCGAACGTCAGGCGTACGAAGGCGATACCTATATCAATCAGCTCAGTTGGTTTGTCTGTCAGATGGCACCGGAAATTGCGGTGAAAACCATTGACCGTCTGTTCGCTTTCCCCACTTGGCCGACCGAGTGGTGGCTTTCTATGATTCCGATTATTCATAATTATCTGCTCTACACCGGTGATTTTGAAAATGTCAGACGCTGGTATGAGCCGATGAAGGTGAAAACGCTTCTTGATGGCGTTTGTTCCAATGGACTTTTGAATGTCAATGAACTCTCGCCCGACTTTAAGTGTCCGGGCTTCGGGGACGGGGTCAAACTGCGCGATATTGTGGATTGGCCGCCGCTTGAGCAGGATGGTTATGAATTGAGTGCTTCGTACAATCTGGTTCCGAATTGTTGGCAATATATGGCATTCTGCAGAGCTTCGGCACTTGCATCTCTGCTTGACAAATCTGAAGATGTTGTATTTTTCAGAAACGCGGCGGAGCGTTCCCGTGCTGCGATCCGGAGTACCATGTTGAAAAATGGATTGTTCGTTGATAATCCGCAGTCAGAACATACTGCATTGCACAGCTGTATATTCCCTGCCTTGTGGGGTGTGGCGGATGAAACGGAAAAATCGGCGATTCTTGCTCTGATGAAAAGTAAGGGAATGGCATGCAGTGTCTTTGGTGCTCAGTTCCTTCTGGAATGTTGTTATGAGAATAAGCTGTCGGATTATGGTTTGAGTCTGATTCTTTCGGATGGAATTCGTTCATGGAACAACATGCTTGCGAAGGGTGCCACGATAACGATGGAAGCCTGGGACAACACATTCAAGCCGAATCAGGATTGGAATCATCCATGGGGAGCTGCGCCGGGCAACATCATTGTGCGTTATCTTTGCGGTATTCGGCCGTTGGAGCCGGGGTTCCGGAAATTCCTTGTTGATCCGCAGCCGGGCTCCCTGACATATTTCAAAGTCACAACTCCCACCCCGCATGGTCCTATCGTTCTGGAAATGAAGTCACCCGGTCAATATCAACTGAGTGCGCCGCCTGATATCGAAGCAATTTTTGGCAACTCATCTATTTGCCTGTTTTCTCCGGTAGAGTGCAACTTTTCTTAAAAAATCAGCAATTCTTATACCCGATTGGGTATATTTTTATGATTTTTACTTGACTTTATACCCGATCGGTGCTAAACTTTGTCGATTCGTGACAGAATACCTCATCCGGCTTCATTACATTACGCCGTGACAAGCAAGCTGTTCACATGTGATATTGCCAATTGTGCCGCGCCGATGGCGCTGGTTCTTAATTTACCAATGTCTTTACGGACAGGACGTTTTGATTCATATTATAGAACGAAAATTCAAGCACAAAAGAGATTTGATTTTATGGAACAAACCGTCGAAGAGGCAAAAAAATGGTCGACCATTTTTGCTTAATTCGGAATTTTCTCTCAAGCTCAAATGGTTGCAAGTTAGTGAAAAATGCTCACCGCTTCGTCAACTCGCGAAAATATCTCTGTTTTCAGCATTTTTGAAAACAGAGACAAATTTTCTACTCAACCGAAAGGACTTTTTCTCCGAAACAACTGTAAATGCCCCGAAAAAAAGATACCAACTTGCGACTTTTTCAGTTTTTGGTTTGGAACTGCTTAAAAAGCATTTTTGGTTAAATCCCAGAAATATATAAAGATACAAAAAGAAATAATTGATAATATCACGGCAATGGAACAAGCCATATCAAGCCGGTCTTTTCTTTTGATAGCCTTCACTGTCATAATGCTGTGTGGAGTGATCCACAACACTGCCCCGGTAATCATCCATATCCCGGGAAAATACGAATAGATCAAATCAGGAAAAAATCTCAAAATTGCAATGCCGGGGATGAGCCACAGTGGCATATATATAAAGCAGACCCCAATATCAAGCGCAAAACATTTCCATTTGTCACGATAAACATTTGCCGCCATACTGAAAACAGCCGCCGCAAGCGCAAGAACTCCAAATACAGTTTTCAATTCTCTTTCTCCTGACAAGTGTTAAGAAACTTCCGTTTCATTCAATTTGCCTTGTTTTTTTTGCAAACAGCTTTCAATAAGTTCCGCCTGGCTTTGCTTGATATTTTGTTTCGAGAAATTTCCTTCAACAGTTAATGTAACAGAGCAAAGGACTTTTTCTCCGAAACAACTGCAAAATGCCCCGAAAAAAGATACCAACTTGCGACTTTTCAGTAGGCAAGTTTTTGCGGATCGGGTTGTTTTATTTTTTCTATTGCCTGCCACATCAGATTATAGAACTTTTCCAATTTCATCATTTCCGGCAAAGCAGAATCCGGATAGTTCAACTTTATAAAACGGTCAAGTTCTTCTGCGGTGGCAAAATTCCGCACCGAGCCGGAAGCATAGATCAAACATCCATAAGGTTTTTCAACATTGCTTTGTTTAAATACAGCAAAGCATCTTTCATAATTGGCTGCAACAATATTTTCAAGATATTTACGGTGCTTCTGCGGCGGCAGCCGG
>JAZNBV010000041.1:0-54457 GCA_045587205.1 Victivallaceae bacterium | reverse complement strand
AAGAAATGGGGTTCCGCCGTCGCCAAAGGCTATGGCGGGACAAGGTGGGGAAAAGAACCTTTTTTCAAAAAGGTTTTTTCCCCACAAAACAGTTTTGCAACATCCCCGGTAATTTTTATGCTGCTTTCTGCAGTTTTTCAGCGGCGGCGGTAACTGCCAGTGCGGCTGTTGCCGCCGTTGCGGCGGTAATTACCGCTGCCGGAACTCCGATGCTGACGGCGCTGTTTGAGTGCTTCGGCAAATTCTTCAGGTATCTGCACCATTTCCTCTGTCGGCAGAGTGGAGTTGAAGGTTTCATCGACATATTTCTCAATATCGGGCATATAGTATGCACCGTATTCGCAGATGAAACTGATTGCTTTGCCTTTCTGTCCCGCGCGGCCGGTTCTGCCGATACGGTGTACATAATCTTCCGAACGCTCCGGCAGATCGTAATTTACCACCAGTGATACATTATCCACGTGGATACCGCGGGCGGCGACATCGGTGGCAATAACGATCTTGACTTTGCCGCTGCGGAAATCTTCCAATATGCGCATACGCTTCTGCTGGGCTATATCTCCGGACATAAGTTCCACTGCGATGCCGCATTTCTGCAGACTTTCGTACACATCCATATTTTTATCTTTACGGTTGCCGAAAATGATCATCCGTTCAAATGGTTCGTTCTTGATTATATAGAGCAGCATTGCCAGTTTTTCGGAACCGGCCACCGAGTAAAAGGTCTGCTCAATAGTGGCGCCCACCACCTGTTCTGGTTCGGTTTCCACCATAACCGGCTCGTGCAGAAAACTCTGTGCCAGACGCATAATTTCCGGCTCCAGCGTTGCTGAAAAAAGCATTGTCTGGCGCACTCCCTTATCCGGCAGCTGCGCCACGATCCGTCGGACATCGGGGATAAAACCCATATCCAGCATCCGGTCGGCTTCATCGATCACCAGCAATTCAACTTTTGTCAAATCCAATGCTCCGCTGCGTACATAGTCAATGATGCGCCCCGGCGTTCCGACCAGTATATCCAGCGGCTGCTGAAGGCTTTTGCGCTGTTTTTCGTGATCCATTCCGCCGAAGACCACCACATTTTTGAAATCGGCAAAGACATTGATCGCTTCGGCATCTTTATGTATCTGGACAGCCAGTTCGCGGGTAGGCGCCAGCACCAGTACGCGCGGCGTGCCGTTGGCCTGATTTTCCAGCGGTTGGTTTGCCAGACGGGTGAATGCCGCCAGCAGAAATGCCGCAGTTTTGCCGGTGCCGGTCTGCGCCTTGCCGCCCAGATCGCGCCCCGCAAGCAATTCCGGCAGTGCTTCCGCCTGAATGGGAGTGCAGTACTCAAAGTTCATATTCTGGATACCGAACTGGATGGCTTCCGGCAGCGGAAAATCCAGAAAACGCTTTTTCCCGGCAACTTCCGGGACTTCTTTAAGAGTCTGCGGTCTTTTCGGTTTGACTGCAGGAGCAGGGAAGGGGATCACTGCAGTGACCAACTGATCCTGATTTTTGGCAGTGTTTTTTTTGTTTTTACTGCGGCGCGGCTGCTGATTCTGAACATTTTCCTGCTTGCGGTCAACTTTTTTATTATTGCTGTTCCGGGATTTTTTCCGGGCAGGATTTTTACTTTCAGCACGATTCTTTTTTGCCGTTTCGGCGCGTTCGCAATTGCCCGGTTTGTTGAGCAATTCGCGGATGGTTTTCAACAGATTAAACAACTTTTTTCTTCTTTCGTTACAATTTGCGGCAGATTTTTCAATTACTTTCTGCCAGTTTTTCCTGAAGGTATTTGCGGAATTTTTCACTGAATTCAGCTCGGCGCAATCCAAACTCAACAGTGGCTTTCAGGAATTCAAGCTTGTTGCCAATGTCATAGCGGTGAGCGGCGATCTCACAGCCGTTGACTCCTTCGCAACTGCTCTGCATCATCAAAGCGTCCGTGAGATAAATTTCGCCCCCCCTGCCGTGAACCGGGGATTGCTCAAGATAGTCGAAAATTTCCGGCGTAAGCACATATCTGCTGGCGATCGCCAGATCCGACGGAGCATCTTCCGGCGCCGGTTTTTCCACAAGCTTTTCTATTGCAATTACCCGGTCGGCAACTTTTCTGCCGCCGACTATGCCGTAACTGGAAATGCGTTCGCGCGGGACTTTTTCCAGCGCCACGGTGCATTTCCCGTAAGTTTGACAGCACTCTATAAGCTGACCGATTGCCGGAACTGCGGTATAACTTTCCACTACCGTATCGCCCAGCAGCACTGCAAAAGGGGCATTGCCGGCAAACTCTTCAGCCAGCAGCAGAGCGCCGCCCAGACCGTTGAGAACCTTTTGCTCAACAAAGTGCAGACGGGCAAGATTCTGTATCTTTGCAAGATCAGCAAGGATTTCATCTTTGCCGGTGATGCGGAGTCGCTCTTCAAGTTCATTTTCCGGCAGAAAATGGTTCTGCATAGCCTCTTTGCCGCTGCTGGTGATGATCAGGATCTCTTCGATCCCGGCAGATGCGGCTTCTTCCACAACATACTGGATAACGGGCTTATCCACCAGCGGGATCATCTCTTTGGGCACGGCACGGGTAAACGGCAGAAAACGGGTTCCGAAACCCGCTGCCGGTATGACTGCTTTTCGCACTTCCGGAAATTTTTTCCTGTTCATAAAACTTTCAACCCCCGCGCTTGAAACTCAATTGCCTGTGTTATTATATTAAATTAACTCAAATAAGTGCTTTTTGCAAGCAAAAAGTTGCATATTTTTGAGTTTTACACTTGATGAATGATATATTTGTACTATATTATATAAAATTATTGTATTTGTGTGTGTTCAGCCAAAGTTTATAAAAAGGCGGCATAAAACCGCCGGGAAAGGATAATTCTGTAATGTTGAAAGTCGATGAATGGATCAAAAAAGCCGACACGCTTCTGGAGGCTCTGCCGTATATTCAGAAATTCCGCGGTGCATTGATAGTTGTCAAATTCGGCGGTTCTTCGATGGAAGACCCGGAACTGGTTAAAAGCACTATGCGCGATATCGTACTTATGGAGTGCATCGGTTTCAAGCCGATAGTGGTGCACGGCGGCGGTAAGGCGATTTCCGCTGAATTGAAAAAGCGCGATATCCCGGTCAGGTTTGTCAACGGTTTGCGCCATACCTGCGAACGCACCATTGAAGTAGTGGATGATGTTCTGCACAATCAGGTTAATGCCAATCTGGTGACGCTTGCCAGAGATTTCGGCGGACCGGCGGTGCCGATTTCCGGCAAAAATATACTTACTGCCGAAAAAATTATGTCCAAAGACCCCAATACCGGAGTTGAACAGGATGTCGGTTTTGTCGGCGGTATCGTAAATGTGGATGTTGCACCGATCCAGGCGGCGCTGGCTGCCGGACAGATCCCGGTTATTACCCCGCTGGGCACCGGCCGTGACGGTCAGGTGTACAATATCAATGCTGATATTGCCGCCTGCCAGATCGCTGAAGCGCTGCACGCTCGTAAACTGGTGTTCTTGAGCGATGTACCCGGTGTGCTGCGCGATGCTGCTGACGAATCGACCGTGATCCCGACCATCCGTACCGATAAAATCCCTGAACTCATCCGCGATAAAGTGCTTTCCGGCGGTATGCTGCCCAAGATCAACAGCTGTGTCCACGCGCTGGAGGCAGGTATCAACAAGGTGCATATGATCGACGGCAGAGTGCGTCATACTCTGCTGTTGGAAATCTTTACCGACAAGGGTGTCGGCACCCAGATCGTCCGTCCTGACTCACAGATGTGAGGAGCTTTGCGGTGCAGAATACGGTTTTTCTGGGGATAAAGCATTGCGGCAAGAGTACGCAGGGTATGCTGCTGGCAAAGCGTTTGAACAGAGCGTTTATTGACAGCGATACGGTTTTGACCGAAACTTATATGGCAAGATACCGCTGCGCAGCCGTTGAGGCTGCCCCCAGAGCGATAATGCAGAAACACGGCGAAGAGTTTTTCCGGAAATTTGAAGCGGAAGTTATGCGGCAGCTGATCGCAGATAAAGATTCCGCGCCAACTGTGCTGGCGCTGGGCGGCGGCGTACCGGATAATCCTTTTCTGGAAATCATTGAACTGAAAAAACTCGGAACAATGGTTTATCTTGAAGTTGCTCCGGAAGTGGCGTTCAAACGGATCGCAGCCGGAGGTATTCCGCCGTTTCTGGCAGGAGATGACCCGTACGGTAAATTTCAGGAGCTTTACAAAAAGCGTTCACCGCGTTATGAGGCGCTGGCGGATTTGACTGTAAAGGTTGAACCGGGTACAGCGGCACCTGAACTCAATGAAAAAATTTATCAACTTTTGAAAAGCAGGAATTTTCTTGAAATATGAGCGGTAATACATTCGGTTCCATTTTCAAGGTTACAACTTTCGGTGAATCCCACGGACCGGCGCTGGGGGTTGTAATTGACGGTGTACCCGCCGGATTGACATTATATGCGGAAGATGTTCAGAAAGAACTTGACCGCCGCCGTCCGGGACAGTCAAAACTCACCACTCAACGGCAGGAAAGCGATCAGGTGGAGATACTTTCCGGCGTTATGAACAACATTACAACCGGTACTGCGCTGGCAATGCTTATACGCAACAGTGATCAGCGCAGCGGTGATTACGGAAATTTGGCTGATATATTCCGTCCCGGTCACGCAGATTACAGTTATTTTGCCAAGTACGGTATAAGAGATCACCGCGGCGGCGGGCGTTCTTCCGGCAGGGAAACTGCTGCACGGGTCGCCGCCGGGGCAGTGGCAAAAATTCTGTTGGCAACTGCCGGTGTGAAAATTATGGCGTGTACCCGTTCCGTAGGCAGGATCTATGCCGGAAAATTTGATTGGAACTTTGTGGAAAACAATCCCGTCCGCACTGCCGATCATGATAAAGCCGGAGCAATGGCGGAGGCAATCGACAATGCCAGAATGAATCTTGACAGCATTGGCGGTACCGTGGAGTGCCATATAAAAAATGTTCCTGCCGGCTGGGGAGAACCGGTTTTTGATAAACTGGATGCCGAACTGGCGCACGCAATGCTTTCGCTGGGGGCGGTAAAAGGTATAGAATTCGGTGACGGTTTTGCCGCTGCGGAACTTTTCGGCAGCGAAAATAACGATTCCCCGACTCCGGAAGGCTGGGCAGAAAATCATTCCGGAGGAGTACTGGGCGGTATGAGTAACGGTGCAGAGATAATTTTCCGGATAGCTGTAAAACCCACGCCCTCTATAGCACAGACTCAAAAAACCGTTGATAAAAACGGCAATGCTGTTGAGTGTACTGTTCACGGCAGACACGATCCCTGCCTCTGCCCGCGTATGGTGCCGGTGGTGGAAGCTATGGCGGCGATCGTACTGGCTGATATGATGTTGAGAAACAGATCTTCAAGAATTTGAAATTCTGTAAAAAAGGAGTAAAAATTATGAACTGTATGGAAAAACTTGCCGCTATCTGGCGCAAAAATGATTCAATGGTCTGCGTAGGTCTGGACCCTGACCGCGGCAAACTGCCGGAATGTGTTAAAAATGCCAAATATCCGATCTTTGAATTCAACAAGGCTATCGTTGATGCCACTGCACCGTATGTTTGCGCATACAAGCCGCAGGCGGCGTACTATGCCGGTCAGGATGCCGATGCAGAATTGGCTATGACTATTGATTACATTCAGGAAAAATATCCGGAAATTCCGGTGATTCTGGATGTCAAGCGCGGCGATATCGGTTCTACTGCCGAACAGTATGCCAAAGAGGCTTTTGAGCGTTATCACGCCGATGCTGTGACCGTAAACCCCTATATGGGCAGCGATGCAGTGAATCCGTTCCTCAAATACAGCGACCGCGGCGTGGTGATTCTGTGCCGTACTTCCAACCCCGGCTCCAAAGAGCTGCAGGAACTGGTCACTACCGAAGGAAGAAAACTTTATGAACACGTTGCACTGCTCTGCCGCGACAGTTGGAACAGCAACGGCAATGTTATGATGGTGTTGGGCGCTACTTTCCCGGAAGAACTCAAAGCGGTGCGCGAACTCTGCCCGGAAATACCTTTTCTGGTACCCGGTGTCGGCGCACAGGGCGGCGATGTGGAAAAGGTTGTCACCTATGGCCGTTGCGCCGATGGTTACGGTTTGATCGTCAACAGCTCGCGCGGTATCATCTATGCAAGCAAGGGCGATGACTTTGCTGCTGCTGCCGGCGAAGCGGCTGAACTTCTGCGCGATCAGATGCGTGCTGTAAAATAAGGATTGGATTTTATGACCAAATATCAGTTGGAAGTCGGCGCGCGTACTGTTGAAGATGCGTTGAGCGCCTGGCGCGGCGGCGCAGACCGTGTGGAACTTTATGTCAGCCCCACCGAAGGCGCGCTTACCCCCAGCGCCGGATTGGTGACGGCGGCGGTTCAGGCAAAGAAGGCAGCCAATATCGGATTGCAGCTGTTTGTAATGCTGCGTCCCCGTTCCGGTGATTCGCTTTATACTGCTTCTGAATTTGAAATTCTCAAGCGCGATGCCGAAATACTCTATGCCGCCGGTGGCGACGGTTTTATGTGCGGTATTGTGACCGATGACGGCAGACTGGATGTCAAACGGATGGCTGAAATCAAAAAACTGGTTCCCGACAAGCCCTTTACACTGCACCGCGCATTTGAAAGCACCCGCGACCAGTTCCGTACTCTGGAAGAAGCTGTCGATCTGGGAATCGATTACATTCTTACCGGCGGTTTGCTCCCTGACGGCAGTCTGGACAGCGCCAGGCTTGCGGCGCTGATCGAAAAGGCCGCCGGCAGAATCAAGATCGTAGTGGCGCTGGGGTCCGGATTTCAGGTGCCGCTGCTGGAGCCGATCATCAAATCGACCGGCGCAACCGAGTACCACATTGTCAACGGTTACCGTCAGCGTCCCAGTGCTATGAAGTTTGTTCCCGGCGGCGACGCGCTGGATGACGACCACCTGCGGAAAAAACTCGGCACTGTCGATTATCTGGAAGAGAGCGCGGTGCGCGAATTGCGGGATATTTTCAATAAATTTGAATAAGGATCTATTTTTATGACAAGCAAAGCTGAACTTATTGAACAATTTAAAAAACTTGGTATCAAGTCAGGAATGACCCTGCTGGTACATTCTTCGCTGCGCCGTGTTGGCAAAGTTGACGGCGGGGCGGATACCATTATCGATGCGCTGCTGGAAGTGCTGGGTGAAAACGGTACGCTGCTGATGTCCGGTGTTTCCGGCAATGTAAACCCCGAACAGCCGGTCTATCACGTTAAATATACTCCGGCAACCGTCGGAACTCTGGTGAATGTGTTTATGAAGCGCGGCAATGTGGTACGCAGTCTGCACCCGGTACATTCGGTTGCCGGATGCGGTCCCCGCGCCAAATTTATTACTGACGGACATCTGGAAGCCAATACTCCCTGGTCGCCTGACAGCCCTTATGGTAAATTGATGCGTGAAGAAAACGCATTTATCCTGTTTCTGGGAACCAATTTTACCTGCAATACCTGTATTCACGCGCTGGAAATCGAAGCCCGTGTGCCGGGACTGCATACCAGAGAAACCTCCAAACTCTACATTTGCGACTACGAAGACAAGTGGCACATTATTGATCACCACTGGCATTCGCGCAAAAAGGATTACTATGTGGATATGGAACACGTTGTTGCTGCCGCCGGCGGGTTGGTTTACGGCGAAGTCGGCAGTGGTATGGCGCGGCTCTGCGATGCGCAGATATTGCGTAAAACGGTTTTGCCGATATTGCAGACCACTCCGGAAAAAGTTATCAAGCGTCTGACCGATAACGATTATATCTGGGAATAAAAAAAACAGTAAAAATTGCTCTGAAAAGACTTTTTCAGGACAATTTTTTTGTATGTATTGGGTATATATAATATGAGTGTTTATGCCGGATTTGCCAAAGTTGATCTGATGGAGATTCTGCCGGAAAAACGGCGGTATGAAATGCCGCTTTCCGGGCGCGGGTTTTATCTGGAGCAGGCTGAAAAGCGCAGTTTCTTTTTTACTGCTGATTTAATGGATCTTGATTTGATGACGGTAAAAACGCTGGAAAGTGCTCTGGCGGAAGTGCTGCCGCAAAATACGCAAATACATATATTATCAACCCATAACCACGGTGGCGAGAGTTGTGGAAAGCTGCAAATGGAGCAGTTTTGCCGCCTTGCCGCCGGATGTGCCGACGATGCTGTTGCTGCTGCGCGTCCTGCCAAAGTACGAATTGCAGCCGGTGCGCTGGACGAAAAACTGACTTATATGCGCCGGTTGTTTATTCCGGAAGTGGAGGGCAGTTTTACCTGTTTTTACGGAATCGGTGCTGTCGGCAGCGGCGACGCGGCATCGTTTGCAGAAAACGCAGTTGAAGCGCTTGGAAACAATGTATTATTGTTCTCCGGAAACGGCACAAATGCGGAGAAAAACGGTCGTTCTTTTCTGCCGGCAGATCCGCACGTTGCGGTGTTGGATTTCAGAAGTACTGATGATTTGCCACTGGGAAATATTGTCCGGTTTGCATCGCACGCAGTGTGTTGCAATCTGCCGGATTGCTATTCGGCTGATTACCCCGGTTACCTGCGCGGAATAATGGAAAAAGAGTTGGGCGGTGTATCGGTTTTCTGGAACGGCCCGTGTGCTGAAATAGCTCCGGCTATTCCGCATAAATCAGCGGAATATGGAGCGCTGCTTGCCGGAAAGATTGCAGGAAAAGCTTTGAGTCTGCTGGAAAATCTCCCATTTGAAAATCTGGAATCTTTCCGCGACACATTTATGAGGGCAGTTCTGCCGGTCAGACAGGAAGTTCTTGACGGTGAAATTTCAATTGCCCATGAAGATATCTCTGGAAAGACTCTTGCAGAAAAGAAGAAATTTCTTGAACGGAAACAGTTGGAAATACGCCTGCCGTTTCTGCAGAGCATACACCGCAATGGCGAAAAGACCTTGCGTAAAGAAATAACTCTGAATAATGCATTGCTGGAAATAAACAGCTGGAATATTATATTCTTCAGCGGCGAAACATTCAGCTCCACTGCGCAGGAAATAACCACTGCTTTCCCGGAAAAACAGTGGTTGACGGTTACCGAACACGGCAGGACTGCTATGTATATACCGCCGGAAAAGGAATATCTGCGCGGTGGTTATGAGCCGGCGTGCGCAGTAGTTGCTGCAAACGGAGAAGCTGAATTGAAATTGCAGATGACTGCTGCTTTGGAAAAGCATTTCTGCAAGTTGTAAAAACTTCCGCAAGTGTTTTGCAAAAAATCTGCTTTTTTCACTGCCGGCAATCTGCAGGCGTTTTTTATACTCAATAATGGTTGCAAAAAAAATCTGCGGAAGCAAACCTTACGGCTTGCCATCAGTTGCTTTATTCGTTCCCGCCCGGCTTCATCTGCTTTGCAGATTACGCCGCGGCATCCTTCGCGCGCTTCATTTCATTCCGCTTGTTTTTGCTGGCGCAAAAAAAAATCTGCGGAAGCAAACCTTACGGCTTGCCATCCGTTGCTTTATTCGTTCCAGCCCGGCTTCATCTGCACAGCAGATTACGCCGCGGCATCCTTCGCGCGCTTCATTTCATTCCGCTTGTTTTTTGCTGGCGCAAAAAAAATCTGCGGAAGCAAACCTTACGGCTTGCCATCCGCAGCTTTAGCGAAGGATGGTGGATCCAGACGGACTTGAGCCGCCGACCCGGAGATTATGAGTCACCTGCTCTAACCGACTGAGCTATGGATCCGTTATCATTTTACTAATATAGTATAAATCCTGATTTTTGCAATTTTTAAAGCAGGATTTTTTGCTCTTTTTGTGTTTTTTTGCTGAATTTACTTTATTGCAATCAATTCAACTTCCACCAGTGCTGCTTTGGGCAGAGCCGCCGCTGCCACACAGCTGCGGGCTGGCTTGGAAACAAAATACTTCTCGTAAACAGCGTTGAACGCCGCAAAGTCATTCATATCTGCCAGAAAACAGGTGGTTTTTACCACATCATCAAATGTGTAGCCAGCTGCAGTCAAAACCGCCGAAAGGTTTTTCATAACCTGTTCAGCCTGTCCGGCAATATCGCTTGCCGCCATTGCTCCGGTTGCCGGATCCAGCGCGATCTGACCGGAAGTGTACAGCGTGCTGCCGACTTTGATCGCCTGCGAATAAGGACCGACTGCCGCCGGGGCATTGGTTGTGGAAATAACTTCTTTAGCCATAATAAAACTCCTTTAATTTGCCTGATAGCCGGCCTGCTGCAAGGCCTGGCGGATTTCGTTGAAGTGATCGAAGTCCCTGGTTTCCATAGCAATCTGCAGGAAACAGGCATTTACATCGTTATGTACATTGCCACGGGTATGATTCACCTGGACAACATTGGCGCCCAATCCGGAAATAACCGAACTGATACGGGTCAGTTCCCCGGGGCGGTCAAGCAATTCAATATTAAGTTCCGAATATCTGCCGGAAGTCACCAGTCCGCGGTGGATCACGCGCGAAAGGATCGTTACATCAATGTTGCCGCCGGAAAGCAGAGCCACCACCTTTTTGCCTTTGATCGGCAGTTTCTTGAAATGAATCGCTGCCAGTGCTGTGGCGCCGGCACCTTCGGCAATAAGTTTCTGCCCTTCCATAAGCATAACAATAGCTGTGGCGATTTCGTCATCATTGACTGTCACGATATCATCCAGATACTTTTTGCAGTATTCAAATGTAAGATCACCGGGACGCTTTACTGCAATACCGTCTGCAAATGTCTTTATCGTTTTGCTGGCGGTAATGGAGTTGTTGTGATAGCTTTCTGCCATTGAAGGTGCGCCGGCAGCCTGAACACCGTAAACTTTGCAGTTGGGGTTCAATGTTTTGATTGCCATTGCAATACCCGAAGCCAGCCCGCCGCCGCCGATGGGGACTACCACAGCTTCCACGGAACTCATATCTTCGAGTATTTCAAGACCGATCGTTCCCTGACCGGCAATAACGTCATCGTCGTTAAAGGGGTGCACAAATATAGCACCGGTGCGCTCTACTTCGGCGCACGCCGCAGCGTAGGCATCGTCGTAAATACCGTCAATAAGCACCACTTCCGCACCGTAGCGCTTGGTGGCTTCCACTTTGGAAATAGGCGCAGTACTGGGTACAAAGATCCTGGCGGGTATCTTGTTGACCTGCGACCCGAGCGCCACACCCTGCGCGTGATTGCCGGCAGAACAGGCGATCACACCGCGCTGTTTATCGGCATCGGAAAGAGTGGCTATCTTGTAGTACGCTCCGCGCACTTTGAAAGATCCGGTAACCTGAAGATTTTCTGGTTTGATATACACTTCTGCTTCGGTACTGAAACGCGGTGCGGGGATCAGCGGGGTATGCCGCAGAACTTTACGCAGTTCCCGGCGGGCATCGTAGAATCGATCGATTTTCAACATAATAACATTCCCTGTTAAAAAATAACTATATAAGATACCACTTCCGGCACTGCTTGTCAAGTTCAACAGCGCGTTTATTGAGAGCTTTTTTGCAATAAAGAGTGTTTTGTCAGCTGTTTTTGGCAATGACGGGTTGAAAACAGCCATTTTTGATGTATAGTATCAGTGTCATTATAAGTAAGTTTTTTATCATATTGTTTACCGAAAGGGCGTGTTATTATGAAGAAACGTTTCCGTAAAAAGTTTGGTGTCAAAGAGTTTTACCGTCCGTGGTTTGTTGTTTCTGCTGAAATTACTCCGATGGGTGAGGGCGATCAGGCGGCATTTGTGGCTCGTTTTATTGCCGCTGCAGAGGCTTTGGATATGGTTTGCGACGGTGCTATCGGAGAAACTGAGCTGGAAGTAGCTCTGGATACCGGCAGAATCGTCACTGCCAACGAAGCGCGCCGTCAGCAGTTTATCGATCAGGTGAAATCCTGGCAGGAATTTGTTGCTTTTGAAGCAAGCGAACTGATGTGATTTATGGGTTACATTAAGAAAAAATTCCGCGATACCAAAAAACTGCCGGATTGGATTTTTGTGGTGCTGGCAGGTTTTATCAGACTGGTGCGTTTCTGCTTTTTGCGCGTGGAGGTCATTGACCCGGATGGAGTGGCAAAAAATGCGCATCAGGTTGTTTCTGTTACCTGGCACAACCGGCTGCTCTTTTTCCCGGCGGTGTTCCCGGCGGATGTACGCAAACGCACGGTGGCGGTGGTTTCTGCCTCGCGCGACGGTCAGTATATTGCAGATTTGATCAAATGCTTCGGCTTGCGCAGTGCACGCGGTTCATCCAGCCGTGCGGGGGCACAGGCTCAACTGGAAGCCTCGCGCGCGCTCAAAGCCGGGTGCAATGTCAGTTTTACGCCCGATGGACCGCGCGGACCGCGTTATCATTTAAGCAAAGGACCCATACATCTGGCAAGTATGCACAATACATCAGTTGTGCCGGTGGCAGTCAATGCTTCGCGTTACTGGGAATGCAGATCCTGGGATCGTTTTCAGATTCCGAAACCATTCAGTAAACTTACGGTTGTGGTGGGCAAACCTATTCCAATTCCGCAGAATTTGAGCAGTGATGAGCTGGAAAAATACCGCAAGATAGTGGAAGATGCCCTTAATGAAGTAAGTCTGGTAAAACCTGAAGATATGCCTGCTCCGGAAGAGATCGCTGAATCCAAGCGGCGCAAAGCGGCAAAAAAAATACAAAAAAGCTACAAGGAATAACTATGAGCAAAGTACCGATCAGTTTGATCATTGATGACGGCGGTGTTGTCAACACTTTTCATTTTCACGATATAGGCAAAAAACACGAATTGCTGGTGCCGCCGGCATTTGCAATGCTTTTCGGCAAGATCTGTGCCAGATATGGTGTTAAAGGCAAGTTTTCCATTGTGCCGGTGCCCGCCGGTCTGGGGCGGCTGGATGAAAAAGATAATGTCAATATGGTGCCGGCAGGTAATATTGAAGCATTTGTAAAATATGCCAAAGAGTATATTCAACCGCGTTTTTCCATTACTCCTGAACTTTTGACGCACTTTCTGGCGTGGAACCCGGTCACCCGCCGGAATCTGCACGTTTGCGAAGATGCATTTGTCAGCAGTGCCAGTGCGGAGAAAATTGCTGACTATCTGGTTGTGGGTATGGAAATATTGTGCAATCTCGGACTTGCTCCCTCCGGTGTGAGTTCGCCGTGGAAAACCGGTATCGATAACGAGGACAATTATGCCAGAGGTATCGGTATGGCGTGCAAAAGGGCTTTGGGGCTTGACCGGTCATTTTACTTTCTGCATTCGCGTGAAGATGGTTTCTTCCGACCGAAAGAGATGTGCAATTCTTCTGATACCGGCCGGGTCATAACCATACCTAACAATACGATTGATGCGTTCTGGGGAACAATGAATCCGGCAGATACTGCACAGGCAATCGCCAATGCCAGAGCCGGAATCGATTCACTTATCAGCGAAGATGGAAGAAGCGGCAAACTCCGTGAACTTTACGATGCCGGTGAACCGATGGTGATGATTACTCACTGGCAGTCGCTCTATTCAGATGGAAGAGCCATCGGGCTGGAAGGTTTTGAACACTTGCTGCAGCGTATAGAAAAAATTTTCGGCAATAATGTTGAATGGGTGAATTTCGAGGAACTTTCCGGAATTTACTGTCCGTAAAATTGGTTTGAACGCAAAAAATGCTGTTGTTGTAAAACTGTTTTGTGGGGAAAAAACTTTTTTTAAGGTTTTGCAACACCTCTTTTTTTTCCCTCCTCAATTACCGACCCTTATTGTGAACAGAGCCTTGATAAAATAAAACAGGCAGTTGTAAGACTTTTCAGCTTTACAACTGCTCCGTTTGTCAATCTGGGTTATTCAGATTTTTTTTCGTCAGCAGGTTTTTCTTCAGCCAGACGCGGAACCATACTCAAGCACTTTTTAGGACAGTTTTCCACGCAAAAACCGCAAACAATACAGCGGAAACGCTCAAATTTCCACTCCTTGGGCTGACGGGTCACTGTCAATGCATTGGAAGGGCATTTTTTTGCGCACATACCGCAGAAAATGCAGTTCGCTTCATCAATGACAAGTTTACCGCGTTCGCCGGGGAAGGGATCGCGCACTTCCGCCGGATAGTTGCGGGTGACCGGACCTTTTACCAGATTGCCGAGGATATCTTTGAATATAGAAAATAAACGCATATTACCGCTCCGTACAACTTATACACGGGTCAATTGAAAGAATGATAACTGCCACATCCGGCAGACTGCAGCCGACAAGCATTGTCAGCAACGGTGCAATATTCGCAAAGGTTGGCGTGCGGATACGCAAGCGGTCAAGTTTGTCCGTGCCGTTACCGCGCATATAATACAGCACTTCACCGCGCGGCTGTTCCACGCGGACTGCCGCTTCGCCCAGCGGATTACCCTTAAAGGCTGTTTTGAGTTCGCCATTGGGCATATCGGCCAATGCGGCTTTTACCAATTCTGCTGATTGATAAAGTTCGCGAACGCGCACTTTGGTTCGCGCATAGCAGTCGCCGTCATTTTCCACTACCGGTTCAAATCCAAGTTTGCCGTAAGCTGCATAACCGGTCATACGGTGATCCTTTGCCATACCGCTGCCGCGCAGGGCAGGACCTACGGCACCAAGTTCGTATGCCTTTTTGCCGTCAATTACACCGACACCGCAAAGGCGTTCTTTTACGCTGTAGTCGCCAAGAATAACTTCGGCGGGGCGTTTGAACATCTTTTCAAAATTATCGAGTTTTTCCAGAACAAATTTTGCCTGTTCCGGACTGATATCCTTGCGGACACCGCCGATACAGCAAGTGCCGAGCATTACACGGGCGCCGGCGGTTGCTTCCATAGCGTCCATAATTTCTTCACGCACTTTCCAGATAGTGTAGAAAAGGTTTTCAAAACCGAACGCATCAGCCAGCAGCCCCAATGCCAGCAAATGGCTGTGCATACGGTGCAGTTCGCTCCAGACCACCCGCAGGTAACTGGCGCGTTCCGGCACCTGGATATTCATAATTTCTTCAATACCCATACTGTAACACATCGAGTGCTGGAACGAGCATATTCCGCAGACACGCTCGATCAGGAATGTATCCTGAATAAAATCTTTCTGTTCGGCAAGCTTTTCCAAGCCGCGATGCACATAGCCGACTACCGGAATTGCTGAAATAACTTTTTCATCATCAAGTTCCAGACGCAGCTGCAGCGGTTCCGGCAATACCGGGTGTTGGGGGCCGAAAGGTACAAGCATACTCATTTGTCACCTCCGTTTTCTGCTGCTGCCGGGGCGGTTTTTACTGCAGTAACGCCCACGCCGGGGACCCGGCAGAAAGGTTCTGCCGGAGCATCGGCAGAGAGCAGAAAGTGTTTTTCGTAATCAATTGCCAGATCGCTGACGGTTATACCGAAAAGATCCTGGATCTCATTTTCCACGATCACGGCGGCAAAGCATATTCCGGAAATACTCGGCAGAACTTCGCCTTTTTTCAGCACCAACTGATAATTAACCATCTTGTAGTCAAGGTCAAAGTGATAGAATATATCAAATTCTTCACCTTTATCAACCACGGTCATTGTCACAAAACGGTACCCGTGCAAAAGCAATGCACCGATCTTTTCCTGCTGATTATCCAACGTCAGCATTTCATCTACTGTCATCATATTTACACCGTTTCTGATTCCTGTTTACTGTTTTCTGCGGTTTCAGCTGCAGCTTTTGCAGCGGCGGCAGCCTTGGCGGCAGCTATTTTTGCTGCCATTTCAGGCGTCATCGGCGGCGCTTCGGGACCCTTTACCACCTTGGTTTCCAGCAGCGGCGGATCGACGATTTCGCCATTGCGCTTCTTTTCCAGAATGCCTACGGCTTCTATGATTCCATCCATCATAGCTTCCGGTTTGGGCGGACAGCCGGGAACGTGTACATCCACCGGAATAACTGCGCCCACGCCGCCGACAACATTGTAGCAGTCAGCAAAAATGCCGCCGGTTGCCGGGCAGGCGCCCATTGCCACAACCACTTTGGGAGAAGGCATCTGATTGTAAACATTTTTCAGCACGTGACGGTTGCGGTGGTTTACTGAACCGGTCACCACCAGTACGTCAGCGTGTTTGGGGTTGCCAACGTGCAGCACACCGAAACGTTCCACATCATAAGTCGGAGTAAGGCAGGCAAGAAATTCAATATCGCAGCCGTTGCAGCTGTTGCAGTTGAAATGCACCACCCACGGGGATTTTTTTATTGCTGTACTCATATTACTTCACCCATAACCAGATAAGGTTTGCCAATGCCATCGAAAGCGGCACTGTCCACATAAAGCGCAACATCCAGTTGGGCGTCAGTCGCGCAAACGAATTATCCAGCACTATCATAAAGATAAAGCCTGTCATTGCCACCAGCAATGATGCAATAAAACAGGTGTGCCAGAATGCCATCATAAGACCGAAGAAAAACGCTATTTCATAAAAATGCGCTATTTCAATGATCCCGAGGAACGGCCCCGAATATTCAAGCGTAACACCTTTGACGATTTCCTGATGGGCGTGGTGCGAACTTGAAAGGTCAAACGGCGACTTTTCCATTTCAATGGCAATCGCTGCAACAAACGCCAGAAACATCAAAGGCATAGACAAAAGCAGCGGTTCTGCTTTGCTGAACAATGCACTCCCGAGAAAACTGCCGTTGCGCAGATAAAGTGCCAGTATCAGTACCAGAAAAACCGGTTCCACGCCCAGCATCTGCATAATCTTGCGCTGACTGCCGATCCAGCTGTAAGGTGAACGCACACTCATACCGCCCAGCACCAGGCAGATCATTGAAAATGCCTGTACAAAAAGCACCATCAGAAGGTCGCACCCCAGTGCCAGCAGCAATACTGCCGCCATCATAAAGACCAGATGCAGTGTGGCATAAAAAAGCTGCGGCCGGTGCAGTGCCATCGGGGTTTTGCTGAAAAGTTTTGCCACATCATAAAGCGGCTGAAACCACGACGGCCCGATTCTGCCCTGCATGCGCGCTGTGAGTTTGCGGTCGATGCTGGTAAGCAGCGCGCCGGCAAACGGGGCAAGCACTATTACCAATACGCCGTAAATCCAGGGATTGGCGATTATTTTCTGCAAAGATTCCATTTACTTTGCCTCCTTTTTGATTTCAGCAGCTGCCGGGCAGAGCTTTTGGCTGCAATCCATCTTGCCTGCCGCAGGGCAGGTGATGCAGCTTTCTGCTGCCGGAAGTTGCTCCCGGGTTTTGCCGGAAGTGTAGCTGATGGTATTACCGATCAGTACCAGTATGATCAACCAGGCACTCCAGTTGAGACAGCCGGTAGCGATTTTTTCGTTGATGATTCCCAGAAAGTAGTAGTTGGTAACGTGCGAGTGTTCGATCTTGCCGCCAACACTGTGGAAGTCGTAACTGCGTACTTCAATATCTGCGTCAAACTCTTCGGTCGAAACATTTTCGCCGCAGAGGAACGGTTTCTGTACCCAGTCGCGTTTGAATCCGCGCCAGAATATAAAATAGTGAACAAGGCCGCCAATGGCAACTGCCGCCAGAATAATCCACGCCGGAAAACTTGCCGCTTCGATCAGAAGACCTTTGCTGTCGAAAACCATTTCTGCCATCGGCACAAAGACTTTGTTGAGGATCAGCATAGTTGTTACCCCGGTACCCAGTACCATAATCGCCAGCAGACTCAATGCTATTTTCATCGTACGCGAAATCGCTTCCTGCGGCAATTCAGGATGATACCCCGTATGCTGGATCCTGCCTACCCATTTGCACCAGAAATAGACGGTAAGCGCACTGCCCAGCACCATAAAGATCAGCAGGAACGGAGAACGCATCGTTGCTTCGATCGCCAGCCATTTGCTCAAAAGCATTCCGAAGGGCGGCAGCAGCATCGAAAGCATACCGATCAGGATCATAATCGAGGTGAACGGCATCTTGAACAGCAAGCCGTCCATATCTTCAATGTCGCGCGAGCCGATTTCCTGTTCAATGCGTCCTACGCACAGGAAGAGCAGACCTTTGCTGATGGCGTGGAAACTGATGATCGCCAGGCCTGCGGCATACGCCAACGGTGAATTGATCCCGGCGCAGGCAACCACCAAACCAAGGTTGGAGATTGTTGAATATGCCAGCACCCGTTTGCCGTTGCTCTGGGTACAGGCAAGCAGTGCACCGCCCAGAAAAGTGATTGCACCGGCAAAGGCTATTACCATTGTTACGCGGGTATCATCCTGATAATGCGGGGTAAGGCGCATTACCAGATAAACCCCCGCTTTGACCATTGTTGCAGCGTGGAGCATTGCCGACACCGGAGTCGGCGCAACCATTGCTCCCAGCAGCCAGCTCTGGAACGGAAACAATGCTGATTTGGTGAAAGCGGCAATCGCCAGCAATACTGCTGCCAGCAATGTGGCGTGTTCTCTGCTGAAAAGTTCGTTGAATGTTTCGCCGCCGGTCTGCAGCTTGAGCGCCAGAACACCCAGCACCAGCAGTACACCGCCAAAGCTGTTGATAAGCAACGCTTTTACCGCATTTTCGCTGCGTGCCTTGCCGCCGTCCTGACCGATCAATGCGTAGCTGCAGAGGGTAGTGCCTTCCCAGAAAAAGCTGAAAAACGAAAGCTGGTTTGATACTACCAACCCGATCATCAGCCCCAGAAAACTCAAAAACACAAAGTAAAATCTCTGCAGCGACCCGGCACCTTCCGGCGCGTGTTTCTGGTGATTGTGCATATAGCCGATGGAAAATACCAATATCGCCGCCCCTACGCAGCAGCTGACCAGCAGCATAATCCGCGACAGATTGTCGATCTTGAAGAGTTCAAACGAATTGTGATGCTCTGCTGGTATGAACAATCCGCCGATAACCCCGGCAATCTGCAATACCGCAAAAAGTGCGATCCACGCATTTCTGATCTTCAAAGATACGATCAATATAACTGCTATGATTGCCAATTCCAATGCCGAACCAATGTGTCCCATCACAGGTGCAGCGCTCAAAGTCCAGATGCCATCCGGACAGCGTGTTGAAAGATACACAACGCCGACACCGCCGGCGGTTATAAGCACTGCCAGCGAAGTAACCAGTGTGTATCGAAAACGATCACTGGAAATTATTCCAGCCAGCACACCGCCGACAAGCGGCAGTGCTATAAGCACCGGAAGTAACCACGAGATCCAATCCATAAATATTATCCTTTTCTTTTTTACTGTATTTGCTGTGATAAAGCAAATACAACCCCTGTTTTTTTTTACATTTGTTACATTACATTATTTTCTTTTCAAGAAATTTTATCCAATCTTCCAGGCCTTCCTCCGTTTTGGCAGATACGCGCTGTATAAGCACATTCTGATTTATTTGTTTTATATTTTTAACACTTGTTTGATAATCCCACTCCAGCGCGCTCTCCAGATCGCATTTGGTGATAAGCACCAACTCTGCGGCGGCAAACAACGCCGGATATTTTAACGGTTTTTCTTCGCCTTCCGGTGTAGAGAGCAATGCGATCTTGGCGTTTTCGCCCAGATCAAATGCCACCGGACAGACCAGGTTGCCGACATTTTCTATAAAAACTATTTCTGTACCTTCGGGTACGGCACTTTCCAGAACTGCCTGGACACGGGCTGCATCAAGGTGACAGCTGGAATGTGTTTCTATCTGTGTAACCGGACAGCCGGTCACACGCATTCTTTCTGCATCAAATTCTCCGTACTGATCGCCGACGATCACCGCCGCTTTGATATTGCGTTCTGCAAGTTTCTGCAGGGTTTTTACCAGCAGTGTGGTCTTACCCGATCCGGGCGAAGAGATTATATTCAATGCCGTGACCTTGCGGGCGCGGAACCAGCCGCGGTTTTCCGAGGCAATACGGTCATTGGCAGAAAGTATGGCACTGCCGATTGCTATTTCACGGTTTTCACTTTCATTATGTGTATGCGTGTACACTGTTCCGTCAGGACGCGTATGGCTGTGCGCCTCTCCGTGGTGATCGCCGTGGCTGTGATGATGACTGTGTTCGTGATGATGCCCCGAACAACCGCAATCTTTACACATCTTGCACCTCTATACTTTCCAATAAAAATTCATTGCCGCCGATCCGGCGCAATGTTTCTGTTTTACATCCCGGACACTCTATGTGCCACATATCAAATTCATATTCACCGCTGCATTTACTGCAAACATGTTTCAACGGCGGCTGTTTGATTTCCAGTCTGCAATTTTCCAATCCGCAGCCCGGAAAATTTTCCACCGCCGGTTCCCAGGCAAATTTCAATGCTTCCGGATCGATGCCGGAAAGCAATCCAGCCTTTATATGTACACAGTTTATTTTTACATTATGCTCTCTGGTGTAACCGGTCAAACTTTCAACCAGTGCCGTTGCTATGGATAACTCGTGCATAGCTGCCTCAACATATTCTCGGCAGCTGATCACCGGCGGGAACTTGCAGTTTCCGCAATGCCCCCCAGCTTGACCGCAGTTGAATTATTGTGTTTTCTGCTGATACTTCGCCGATAACTGCTGCCGCAGAACACCCCGGAACTGAATGAAGCGTACTTACACATTCATCTGCCGTTTCAGCACTTGTCACAGCAACCATACAACCTTCGCAAGCAGAAAATCCCGGTTCTATACCCAGCAGTTTAGCAACTGCCGCTGCTTGCGGCAATACCGGCAATTCATCCTCATAAACCACTGCTCCGAACGGAGTGTTTTCAAAAATCTCTTCAATTATACCCAGAACTCCTCCGCGGGTGGCATCGCGCATAAATTTCAGACCGCTTCCGGCGGTTTTGTGCAAACTTTCCACCGCTGCGGTCAACGGAGCGCAATCGCTTGTCAAGGTTCCGCAGTTAAGCTGACAGCGGCTTGCCATTATGCTCAAACCGTGTTCGCCGACAGTACGGCTGACAATGATTTTATCACCGGCTTGCAGGCGCTCTTTCCCGAGCATCATACCGCTGCGTCTGAATCCGACAGCCGTGGTGTTTATATACAAACCGTCACCGGCACCCTGCGGTACTACTTTGGTATCGCCGGTAATGATTTTTACCCGGCATTTTTCTGCCGTGCTCTGCATTGAATCAAGTATGATACGCAATTCTTCAAGTTCAAGACCTTCTTCAATTATCAGACTGCAAGTCAGATAGCGCGGTATTCCGCCGGCCATAAGCACATCATTGACCGAGCCGGTCACCGCCAGTTCACCAATATTGCCGCCCGGGAAAAAGCGCGGCGTAATAACAAAACTGTCCGTTGAAATCACCCAATCTTCCGGAGTGGTCGCTCCATCCGGCAGACTTGAGAGCATACTGTTGGTAAAACGCGATGCTATTTCGTTGCGGATCAGGCTGTTCTGCAGTGTACCGCCGCCACCGTGAGCCAGGGTTATTGTGCTCATAACACACCTCCTGACTGATATGCTGCGGCACAAGTGCCTTCCGCACTGGACATACACGCCCCGGCAGGATTTTGCGGCGTGCAGGCCTTGCCGAAAAGCGGACACTCTGCCGGTTCTATTTCTGCTGTAAGCACTTTGCCGCAGCAGCAAGTGGAATTCTCTTCTGCTGTTACCCGGGTAAGGTCAAAACGCGTTTCCGCATCAAAAGAGTCAAACTCTTTTTTCAGTTTCCACCCGCTTGATGGTATATTGCCCAAACCGCGCCATACACTGTCGGCAGGTTCAAAAAAATTGTCGATAAGATTCAATGCCAGCAGATTGCCTTCATCGCGCACAGCTTCAGGGTAATTGTTGCAGAGAAAATTCTGTTCATTCCTGCCGGTTGCCTTCAACAGTATCTGTATGCTGTGCAGAATATTTTCAGGCTCAAAACCGCTGATTACCGCCGGTACCGGCAGGTTTTTGAAACTGTTTTTCCCGGTGATGCTTGCAACGTGCCCCGGCAGCAGCAATCCGGAGAGTGTCCGCTTGCTGCAGAGTATGTTCAAAACCGGAGTCAGTTCTTTGAAATCTGCCAGCAGTGAAAAGTTTTTTATTCCGGATTCAAGCGCTCCTTGCATCAATGCCGATGCCGCCGCCAGGGTAGGGGCAAAACCCACTGCTGCAAAAATAACCTCTTTGTCGGGAGTCTTGAGTGCAATATCCAGTGCATCTTCCGGAGAATAAACTGCTTGCAGATTTTTTGCCGCCGGCAGTGTGCCGCGGGTACCGGGAATCCGTAAAAGGTCGCCGAAAAGTGTCACAATGGTGTTTTTTTGCAGCAATGTGCGGATTTTTTCTATAAAAAGCGCTCCGGATACACAAATGGGACAACCGGGACCGGAAAGCAATTTTACCGACGGGGGCAGCAATTCCCGTAAACTGTTACGGGCAATGGCGTGGGTATGACTGCCGCATACCTCCATAATCCGTATTGCCGGACCGCAGGAAGCAGATGCTCCGGCAAGAGCATTGCTCCAGAAATTTGCACTCTGCAAATCCATAAATTCTGCCTATTGATCGCTTGCGCTGATTCCGTTTTTGAGTTCCTGCATTATCTGCAGCTGCTCTTCGGCTTTCAGCGGATCGACTTTTTCAATGGCATAACCGGCGTGCACTAGTACATAGTCTCCAATTTCCGGAGCATCAAGCAGACGCAGACTTATCCGGCGGGATACTCCGTCGAGGTCTGCAATGCCGTATTGGTCCGGCAATATATCAATAAGGCGCATCGGCCAGGCTATACACATAATACTCAATCTTAACTGCTGTAACGGTTCAGCGTTGTCGGAAAAATATCCAACATCAACTCTTTCAATAACTTAACGGTAATCGTTACTGATATATACACAATACTATATATAAGATACACCTTTATTGCCGAAAATGCAATTCAAAGAGTACAATTTTTGTGTATTTTGTTACTATTTTGAACGGTAACTCTGCACGAAACGGTTGTCGGTCAGAGTATTGAGTTTATCGCGTAATTTTGCGGCTCTTTCGAACTCAAGATTTTCTGCTGCAGAGAGCATTTCAACTTCCAGATCATAGATCAGCTGCGAGAGTTCTTTTTCCGAGAGATTTTTTACTTCGATTCTGCCGGCGCTGCCGGAAGTGTCACCGCCGAATATGGAGGCGGCGGCCTCGCTGGCGGCATGGCGGTCGTTGTTGCTTTTTACTACATCGCTGATGCTTTCGCGTTTGGATTTTTCGATGGTTTTGGGCTCGATCCCGTGCTGCTGATTGTATGCCTGCTGGCGTTTACGGTGATCAGCAGTAGTATCAAGCAGCTGCTGCATTGCCGGAGTTACAGTGTCGCCGTAGAGTATGACTCTGCCTTTGGCATTGCGCGCGGCGCGGCCCGCCACCTGAATGAGCGATCGCCCGGAACGCAGAAAACCCTCTTTGTCGGCATCAAGAATTGCCACCAGCGTTACCGACGGCAGGTCGATACCTTCGCGCAAAAGGTTGATTCCGATCAGGCAGTCAAATTCGCCTTCAGAGAGTTTTGTCAGTACTTTTACCCGTTCCAGAGCATCCATTTCTGAATGCAGATAGCTTACACGCAACTCCAGTTCATTGAGATAATCCGAGAGTCTTTCAGCGCTCTTTTTGGTCATAGTTGTCACCAGTACGCGTTCCTTGCGTTTTGCACAGGCGCGGATTTCGTACGCTACATCATCCACCTGACCGGAGAGCGGTCTTATTTCGATTTCCGGATCCAGCAGACCGGTGGGGCGGATCACCTGTTCCACCGGCGGCGGGGTGCGGTCGAGTTCATAATTGCCGGGGGTGGCGGATACATAAATGACCCGTTGGGTCAGGCTTTCAAACTCTTCAAAACGGAGCGGGCGGTTGTCCAGCGCCGAGGGCAGGCGGAACCCGTGATCGATCAGGGTTTGTTTGCGGTTGCGGTCGGCTTTGAACATTGCATTTATCTGCGGGACTGTTACGTGCGATTCATCAATGATCGTAAGATAGTCCGGCGGAAAAAAGTCCAGCAGACAGGGCGGCCGGCTGCCGGGGGCGCGTTTGGCAAGATGGCGCGAATAATTTTCTATGCCGGAAGCGTAACCGAACTCTTTGAGCATTTCCAGGTCGCAGGTTACGCGCTGATAGATCCTCTGCGCTTCAACCAGCAGACCTTTGCTTTCAAAAAAACGAACCTGTTCGTGCATCTCTTTCAAGATGGTTTCACTGGCTTCTTCAATGCGTTTTGCCGGTAGAACAAAGTGTTTGCAGGGATAAAATGTTATAGCTGCCGGACGGGTTTTTATGTGTCCGGTGGTTACATCGTGTCTGGAAATCGCTTCGATTTCATCGCCCCAGAATGATATGCGTATAAAGTCATCGCGCTGCGGCTCAAAGACTTCCAATGTATCGCCTTTTACACGGAACTGACCGGCGCCCGGCGCGGTATCGTTGCGTTCATACTGTATATCTATCAGACGGCGCAGCAGGTCGTCGCGGTCGATCTCTTCGCCGGCGGAAACGGTCACACACATATTTGCGTAATCTTCCGGAGAACCCAAGCCGTAAATACAGGAGACACTCGCTACGACGATGGTATCGCGCCGTTCCAGAAGATTGGCGGTACTGGCAAGCCGGAGTTTTTCAATATTTTCATTGATAGAGGCATCTTTGGCTATGTAGGTATCGGTTGCCGGAATGTACGATTCCGGCAGATAATAGTCGTAATAGCTTATAAAATACTCCACCGCGTTCTCCGGAAAAAACGCTTTGAATTCGCTGTAAAGCTGTGCAGCCAGAGTTTTGTTGTGCGAAAGCACCAGCACCGGTGAATCCAGCTGCGCTATCACATTGGCAAGGGTGAAGGTTTTGCCCGACCCGGTTACGCCCAGCAGGGTTTGTTCGCGGGAGCCGTTGGCAAAGTTTTTTACCAATGCTTCGATAGCCAGCGGTTGATCGCCGGAAGGAGCATATTCTGATTTTAAGTTGAAAAGAGCCAATTTTATGCCTTTGATGTTGATTGTATGCTAATATAAACCTGATTCACTTCAATGCAAGTATAAAAGACGAGATAAATTTGAAAAATTGTTTCTTTGGTGTTACATTAATTACGAACAGTTTCTCTTCAAACGTTGTTCCAACATACATTGAATATATCAAAGTTGATTTTTTGCATTACAAAGTGGAGATTTTATTATGAGCGGAATTTTCAAAGCTTACGATATCCGCGGGGTGGTTCCGGCGGATCTCAATGCGGCGATCGCAGAAAAAATCGGTATGGCTTACGCGGTTTTTACCGGAGCAAAAAAAGTGGTTGTCGGCAGGGATATGCGCCCTCATTCAGCTGATATGTTCAACGGCTTGTCTGCCGGGCTGGTCAAGATGGGATGTACGGTGATCGACCTGGGACTCTGCTCTACGCCGATGAGCTATTTTGCCAACGGCACATTGAAAGCTGATGGTTCGATTATGATCACAGCCTCGCACAACCCCGGTGAATGGAACGGGTTCAAACTCTGCCGCGCCAATGCGGTGCCGATCTCCGGAGCCAACGGAATTATGGATATAGAAAAACTGGTTGCTGAAGATAACTTTACTCCGGCAGCAGTTCCCGGCAAGGTTGAAAAGTACGATATCGCTCCGGAATACGGCAGCTTTTTGCGTAAGTTTGCCAAGTTCGGCGATAAAAAACTCAAGTTGGTGGTCGATTATGCCAATGCTATGGGCTCTTATGAAATTGCCGGCATCGAGGATATGTTTGAAATTATTCCGATGTATAAAGAGCTGGACGGCACCTTCCCGAATCACGAAGCCAACCCTCTGCATCTGGAAACGCTCAACGATATCTGCGCCAAAGTCAAAGAGACCGGTGCTGATCTGGGTGCTGCGTTTGACGGCGATGCCGACCGCTGCGGTTTTGTTGACAATAACGGCAACATTATCCCGATGGATCTTTTTACCGCATTGATCGCCCAGGATATTCTTTCTGACGGCCCCGCCACTATTCTTTATGATTTGCGCAGCAGCCGCGCGGTCAGAGAGTGCATCGAAGAAAATGGCGGCAAAGCTGTTATGTCGCGTGTCGGTCACGCCTTCATCAAACAGCAGATGCGCGAAACCGGTGCGGTTTTTGCCGGTGAACTTTCCGGACACTATTACTTTAAAGAAAACTTTACCGCCGAATCACAAGGTCTGGCGCTGATCAAGATGACCAATCTGCTGCTCAAGTCCGGCAAAAAAGCCAGTGAACTGGTCAAGCCGCTGCTGCGTTACAGTGCTTCCGGCGAAATCAACAGCCGCGTGAGTGATGCCGCCGCCGTTCTGAATGAAATCAAAGCGCGTTATAACGACGGTGAATCATTTGAGCTTGACGGCTATTCGGTGGAATATCCCGACTGGCATTTCAATGTCCGCTGCAGCAATACTGAACCGCTGCTGCGGCTGATTGTGGAAGCCAAAGATGAAAAAATGATGATCGAAAAGCGCGATGAACTTTTGTCGATAATCCGCAAATAAGGTTTTCCCGTGGAAACTTACACTGTTTATAATGCCGGTTTTCCGGGAGATACAACTCTGGAACTGCTTAAAAGATTCGACCGCGATGTGGCGCAGCGCAAACCGGATCTGGTTACGCTGCTGGTCGGTTCTAACGATATGTTCTATCCGGGGCATATACTGGATATTGAAATTTACCGCAAGAATCTCAATACCTTGCTTGACCGGATCGGCTTTATCAATGCCGGATGCATACTTTTTACTGCACCGCGCTTTTATCTGCCGTTTCTGCTGGAGAATTTTCCGGGGACCGTGAATCACCCCTTGAGTACCGATGAACGGTTGACATTACTCAATAATGTTATAAAAGAAGTTGCAGCAGAACGGGATATACCGCTTGTTGATCTTTACAAATTGATCGATCCGGTGGATGATACGCCTGAATCAATGGTGCTCAATGAAAGCAACAGCCGCTACCGTGACGGTATGCATCTGGTGCCGGAGGGGTACCGGATAATGGCAGAACAGGTCTTGGCGCTGCATAAAAAATATTTCAGCAGCAGCCGGACGATCGTCTGTCTGGGCGACAGCCTTACCTATGGAGTATATATGCCGGGGAAGGGTACTGCCGGTATTGAGGCTTTGACTTATCCGGGGCAGTTGGCAAAACTTTTGAATAAACAATAACAAAGGATTTTTATATGAGCAATATTGAACAGAGCAAGGCCGTTTTTGACGGATTCCGTAAAAAATTCAACACCCCTTACAGCATTGCAGACCTGACCGCAACAGTCTGTACACTCTGCGGAGTGGAAATGCCCAATGAGTGCGCCGGTACGCCGGTGGCTCCGGTGATCGACCAGAGCGATAAACTTATGAATGGCGTGGGCAAGACACAGAAGGTGGTTCTTTTCTGCGCCGATGCGTTGGGTGAATACCAGAGAAATCATTTCAAGGAAGATTTTGCACGGATCGAAAAGTGTGCCGGTTTTCGGATACTGTCCACATCTGTTATGCCCAGTGTTACTCCTGTTTGCTACGGCACGATTTTCTCCGGAGCTGCGCCGTGTGTGCACGGTATTGAAAAATATGAAAAACCGGTTCTGACAGTCGATACACTGTTTGATGCTTTTGCACGGGCGGGTAAAAATGTGGCGATTGTATCCTGCAATGGCTGCAGTATTGATATGATTTTCCGTAAGCGGAGTGTTGATTATTTTTCGTTCCGTACCGATGAGGCTTCGTTTGATTTTTCAATGAAACTCATTGAGGAAGAATATTACGATATCATTATTTGCTATATGACCAAATATGACTCTCTGATGCACAAGACCGGTCCGTTTTCTCCGGAATGCACCGAGCAGGCAAAACTTGCCGCTGACCGCTTCTGCGCCTTTGCCGGCAAGATGGATGAGTGCTGGCAAAAATATAACCGCGCCCTGGTTTTTGTGCCCGACCACGGTGGTCATTATGTGGATGAAAAACGCGGCGGTCACGGTACGGAACTGCCTGAAGATATGCTTGTGAACCACTATTACCGTATTTGCGAAGCCGAGTAAAAGAAAGTGAAATTGCCAAAATACTCTTTGCGGGGTATTGAGCATATAGAATAGCGTAAATAAAAATCCCGGCAATTGTTTGCAGAACAAAATTTATGCCGGGATTTTGCTGAAAAAACTGACTGGTAATTGATTTTTTTTATTTTTGCGTTATAGTAAAGAGTTGTTGCCCGGGTAGCTCAGTGGATAGAGCAGAAGTTTCCTAAACTTTTGGTCGGAGGTTCGATTCCTCTCCCGGGTACCACTTTTTATTTGTCGGCTGATTATTTTTTATTGGAAGCAGTGTTTGTCTTCTTGTTCTTGTTTTTCTTGAGTTTGTTTTTCTGTTTTTTGAAGTGGTAATTCAGAAACTTTTTCTGCTGATCCTGAATAGTTTCAAGTATTTCAGAATAGGGTTTGCCTTTGGTTTTTTTGTATTTGATATTGCCGCTTTGAAGGTCTTTGAGCAGTTTGGGCATATCGTGCATTTCTGCAGCAAACGGAAAATGGGGAATGTTTTTCCAGAGATCAGCAGTTTCCTGAAGCATATCTTTCATATCCTCAAGATCAACTTCAATATTGGAATTTTTTTTGCCTTTTTTACTTTTAGGTACATTGGTAAGAAACAATTGTTTCTGTATTTCGTGCAGTTCGTTCAGGGTTTTAAGCGCGTAACTGTGCTGATTGAAGATTGTCCGCTGTCTGTTGATGAAAACTTTTTTGTCTTTGCAGCAGGAAGCAGAAGTGACCTGTTTCTTTTTGACAACTGTCTGGGGACAACAGCTGTTAGGCGCTGCAGAAAGTTTTTGACAATATCCTGAAATAACGGCAGCGGCAATGAGGAGTGTGATTCTCTGCACTGTTTTCATAATTTTCCGCCTTTTGTTTTTTTTTCCTGCTATACTGTAATACAGTATTTATTCAAATGCAAATAATAAAAAGATTTTTTTTCGGAGACATTGGAACCTGAAAAAAGATTTTTTTGTTATCAAATTGCTGTAATTGGTGCTGAACTGGAGAGACTGAAGGTAAAAAAGTAAAAAAAAATCAAAGATTATATGGCAAGATAATAAAAATGTATTATATTGTATTCGAGTGTATTTGTAAGTATTTAGTGGAATTTGGTGATCGGAGCTTTTTGTGAGCGAATCAGACCTTAAAAAACATTTTGCAATATTGCTGAAGGGGTATGTAAAACGCTCCAAATTGAGACAGTTGGAAGTTGCACGACGGTTGGATATTTCTGCATCGGCTGTTTCGCAAATGCTTTCCGGTCGGGTGATGCCCAACCTTAAACAGCTTGATGAGATCACCCGTATGCTGGCGTTGAGCCGTTTCGAGTGTGCCGAGTTGCGTGACTGCCTTGCCAGGATCCGTTCCGGTGACGAAGGTTTGCGTTCGCCATTGAATGATTTTATCCGGAGTTCCCGTATCAGAAGCGGGCTTTCTCTTGAACAGCTTTCCGAAAAGACCGGTATTCCGCCGGAGCACCTTGAAATGCTGGAAAACAAACTTAATATCCAGCCCAGCCCCTACGAAGCAGTCCGGCTGGCGGCAGTATTTGAATGCAATATCAATGATCTGTGCCAGATTTCGCCCGGGTTGTCGATGCCTGATGAAAATCGCGGTGTTCCGGAAAAGAAGCGTCGGGGCGTTACTGTTTTGCGCGATGAAGGTGTTGTAAGCTCTCCGGAAGAAAAATCCGGCATAAAAATTCCGGTGATAAACTGGGCTGATCTCGGCAGACTTGATAACAGCAGTGAACGGTTGGTGGATTTTGCCTGGCGGCATCTGACCGCATACAAAGCAGGCGGCAGTCAGGGGGGCATTGTATGTGTAAAGTGTTCCGGCAGCCATTTAGGGTGGTCTGATCTGTATGATGTCAATGTTTATATAACAGAAAGCAGCCGTTGGATACCTGGAGCAAATGTGATTTACCGCTATAACGGCAGTATAGCTTCCGGCAAGGCAAGTACACAGAAAATGTTTGTGGAGCATCGGGAAACTGCGAAATTTGTAAAGTGCGATGTTTACTGGCTGGTCTGCGAAATAGAGTGTATTTCAGAAATATTCAATATTGTCAACAACAGCAGTATGGAAAAACCGTCCGGTGATGATGACGGTGGCAATGGGAAGTGATTTATTCACAAGAGGGTTGTCTTATGAGTGAAGAAGTGAAAAATTTGGAAAACGGTACCGAAAACAGTAATCCGGCAGAAAAAAAGGGTTGTGGAACTCTCCTGGGAGTACTGCTGTTGATCGTTATTGCCGCGGCGGTGGTCTTTGTGCTGATTGTGCGGCCGAAACTGGAAGAAGAAGGCATTGATCTGGAAGATAAGGCAAAAGAAGTTGCTTCTGAAGTGGAAGGCGCGTGGCAGAAGACCAGGGATGTTGCAGTTGATGTAACAGAAAGAAGTTCACGGGCAATCAAAAAAGGCATTGATGAATTTTCCAAAACAGCCGATGAGGCCGCTGATAAAGTGGAAGACGCTTCAGAAAAGGTCAGCGAGGCTTCTGAAAAAGTTTCAGAAAGCGGAAAAAATATTTCTGAAAACGGCAAAAATGCCGCCAGGAGTATAAAACAAACCAAGGATAATACGGTCGATAAGGTCGAATCCTGGTATTGAGAAAGAGAAATAATTTATGCATTTGATGATCTTTATTGTTATTATGGCGGTCGCGCAGGGAGTTGCCGAATTTCTGCCGGTAAGTTCATCCGGGCATCTGTTGGTATTGGGAAACTGGTTCGGTTTTGACGGCGAAAAAAATCTGATGCTCAATGTTATGCTGCACGCGGGAACTTTGCTGGCAATACTGGTATTTTATTTCAGAAATATACTTAATATATTGCTGCAGCGCGAACGCCGCCGTCTGATCTGGCTGGTGATGATCGGTTCAGTGCCGGCAGCGATCGTCGGGTTCGGTCTTAAGGCTTCCGGCTTGGATGAAAAAATATTTTCCCAGCCCTGGATAGCGGCGGTCGGTTTTGTAATAACCGGTACATTGCTGCTGACGGTTTTCGGGGTGAAAAAGTCCGCAGATGGTACGGCCCGGGGTATTGACATTGAAAAACTTTCCTGGAAACAGGCTTTTTTGATCGGCTGTGCGCAGGCATTGGCGATCACGCCGGGTATATCGCGTTCCGGCAGTACAATAAGTGCAGCGGTATTGAGCGGTATGAAAAAGAGTGATGCTGCTGAATTTTCTTTTTTGCTGGCGATCCCGGCTATCGGAGGAGCCTCATTGCTGGAAGTTGTCAAGATATTCAAAGCCCCTGCAGACGCGGTTCCTGCCGGAGAGTGGGCGGCATTGAGTGTCGGTTTTATTGTATCGGCTGTGGTCGGATATGCGGCACTTGCCGGATTGATAGCAATGCTTAAAAAAGGCCGGCTCGGCTGGTTTGCATTTTATTTATACGCAGCCGCAGCGGTTACAGCTGCAGTGGAAATAATCAGAAATTTTTGATATACAGGATTGAATTTTTATGAAAAAGATCGCTTTTCTCGGTGCCGGTCGTATGGCAAGTGCCATTGCCGGCGGAATGGTTAAAAAAGATTTTGCCGCTGATGCGGTTTTGGCTTATGATTGTTCAGCTGCAGCCGCAGCGGCTTTTGCCAAACTTACCGGTGCGGTAATGGTTGATGATCCGGCAGCAATGGCTCGCGATTGCGACTGTCTGATATTGGCGGTAAAACCTCAATATCTGGCGGAGGCATTAAAGCCCTTGAACGGCCTGCTGAAAAACAAGTTGATCATTTCGATTGTTGCCGGAGTCAAATTGGAAAAACTCGGCAGCCTGACCGGGGCATCCAGAATCGTGCGCGTTATGCCCAATACTCCGGCATTGCTGGGGGAAGGCTGCGGAGCATATTCGCTTTCGCCTTCGGCAACCGCTGAAGATGCGGAGCTTGCGCGTTTGATTTTAAGTTCGATCGGCGATTTTTATGAATTGCCGGAAAAACAGCTCGATGCAGTGACTGCTGTATCCGGCTGCGGACCTGCTTATGTTTATGAACTTATTCAGGCAATGGCTGACGGCGGGGTCACGCTGGGCCTGCCGCGCGATTTGGCGCAGAAACTGGCTGCCGCCACGGTGCGCGGTGCCGCGGCAATGGTGTTGGAAACAGCAACTCACCCCGTGGAATTGCGTGATCAGGTCTGTTCGCCCGGCGGAGCTACGATCTGCGCGGTGAATAAGCTGGCGGAAAAGTCTTTCGGCAGTGCGGTTGTGGAAGCTGAACTTGCCGCATACAAGCGCTCTGTGGAGCTGGGCAATTCCTGATATAGTGGAGTGAAAGCGCAAGGTACGCAATGAGTGATATATTGCCGCTTGTTGTTGAAATCGTGTTGCTGATTATCCTGTTGGTGATGATATTCAGTTTGCTCTATCTCCGGCGCCGGATAAGTACGGAACGCGTTGAGTATATCCGGCAGCTGGAAGAGCTTGAAAACAAAAAAAATTATCTGACCGATACCGGTTTGAAGCTTCTGGAACTCAAAGAGGCGCTCGAACTTGAACAGGAAAAAACGGCAAAACTTCTGCGTAACGTCCTTCCTGAACGGGTAATCAGAGATCTTCAGGAAAAAGGTGAAAGCACGCCGGAGCGATTTGCTGATGTATCTGTGCTGTTTGCCGATATAATAAATTTTACCGGTATAGCGCCCACAATGGAAGCGTCAGATCTTATTGTTGAATTAAGCGATATTTTCAGCGGATTTGATGCCATTTTTGCCAAATACAACTGCGAACGAATCAAAACCGTGGGCGATGCCTATATGGCTGCTGCCGGATTGCCGGATGCCGATGAAAATCACAGCCGCAACATTCTGCTGGCGGCACTTGAGGCGCGGGATTATCTCTTGAAACGCAACCGCGAGCCGGGCAGACGGCAGTGGATGATGCGGTTCGGAATCAACAGCGGTTCAGTTGTCGGTGGTATTGTCGGGCGCGATAAATATATATATGATATATTCGGCGATACGGTCAATACTGCGTCGCGTCTGGAACACGCTTCGGAAGCTATGAAAATAAATGTATCTTATAATGTTTACCTTAAAACCCGGGATTTTTTTGAGTTTACGCCGCGAGGTATGGTGGAAGTCAAAGGCAAAGGCGCTGTGGAAATGTATTTTCTGGAGGGGGTGAAAAAGCTATGAGCATTGGTTTTTATCCACGCTATGATCAGCTTGGAGCCTCAAGCCGTTACCGTTTTTTTACCTATTATGAGCAATGGCTCAAGCAGGAACCGGCTGCGGAGATATTGCTTAAGCCCGGCTTGAGTGATACTTATCTGAAAAAACTTTACCGGACGGGACGGGTACCGCTGATACGCGGTATGTTTGAAAATTTCCGGATGCTTATGCGGGGGATCTCTTTAGCTGAAAAGTTGATAATTGAGTACGAATTGGTACCGAATCTTCCGTATAAATATGAAAAACTTCTGCTCGGTAAACGGCCTTATATTCTCAATTACGATGACAATGTGTGGGTAAAGTATCAGCATAAAAGCGCTCTGCAGGATAAGTATGATCAACTCTGCCGGAACGCTGCCGGGGTAATTGCCGCCAATACATTTCTTTATGAAAAAGTATCTCTTCTGAATAAAAATGTTATTCTCATTCCTACAGTGGTCGATCTGGAAAAATATCAGGCGGCGCAAGCGGAAAAGAGTGCTGTTTTTACTGCGGCGTGGATCGGCAGTCCGGTAACTTACTGCTATCTGGAAAAACATCTGGAGATGCTGCAGAAGGTGTTCGGCAATGATGAAACTCAACTGCTGGTGATTGCCGATGAAAATTTGCAGCATACCCGACCGCTGCAAGGGGTCAATGCCAGATATGTAACCTGGTCGGAGGAAAACGAAATAAATTACCTCAAAGAGTGTCATATCGGGATTATGCCGTTGTGTGATGATGAATTTTCGCGTGGAAAATCAGCGTTCAAACTTCTGCAGTATCAGGCGGCGGGGCTGCCGCTGGCGGCATCACCGGTGGGGGAAAATAAAAATGTGGTAATTGACGGGGAAAACGGTTTTCTGGCGGATTCTCCGGAAGAGTGGCTGAAAATAATAACTTTATTGCGCAGCGATCAATTTCTGTATGAAAAGTGTCAGAGAGTTTCGCGGCAGCGGGCGTATGAATATTCGCTGCAGAAGTATTTCCCCATATTTATGGAGTTTGTACAGCGTTCTTTGAACAGATAAAAAACTTAAAAGGTATTGTGTTATGGATTGGGAAGAACTTTTTTGTATGGAAATTGCTCCATTGCCGGCAATTATAGTGATTTTCGGCGCAACCGGTGACCTGGCAAAACGCAAACTTTTTCCGGCATTGCGCAGTTTGCACGACCGCAAGCTGTTTAACGAAAACTCCCATATCATAGCTTGCGGAAGACGCAGTTATACAGATGGATCGTTCCGGGAACTGCTGGGGGGAGATGAGGATTTTCTTAAACATATAACTTATTGCTGCGGAGATAATAACAGCAGCGATACATATTGCCGTCTTGCGAAAATCATTGCTGATTTTGAAGCGCAGAAAAGTGATTACGCTTACAATAAACTTTTTTATCTGGCGCTGGGTGCCAATGATATGCTGAATGTGTGCCGGAATTTATCACAGCACAAACTTCTGGCAGAACCGGATTCCGGTGAATCCTGGAGCCACGTTATTTTTGAAAAACCGTTCGGTTATGATCTGGAGTCATCGCGTATTCTGAACAATGCTCTGCACGGATTGCTTGATGAAAAACAAATCTACCGCATAGACCACTATCTGGGCAAGGAAACGGTGCAGAATATATTGATGCTGCGTTTTGCCAATGTTATTTTTGAACCGTTGTGGCGCGCAGAATACTTTGAACGCGTGGAAATAACCGCTGCTGAATCGCTGGGCGTGGAACGGCGCGGCGGATATTATGATCAGGCGGGGGCACTGCGGGATATGTTTCAGAACCATATGCTGCAATTGTTGAGCTTAACTGCTATGGAAGTGCCTTCAAGCTTTGATGCCGATGCTGTGCGCGATGAAAAAGTCAAACTTTTGCGGGCGGTACGGCACTTTGATCTGCAAATGCTTGATCAGCAGATCGTGCGCGGTCAATATGAAAATTACGGAAGTGAAAAAGATGTTTCGCCCGGATCCTGTACCGAAACTTATGCCGCAGCAAAAATTCTGATTGACAACTGGCGTTGGCGTAATGTGCCGTTTTTTCTGCGGTCGGGTAAAGCGCTTGCTGCCAAAAAGAGCGAAATAGCTGTCACATTCAAAAATATACCGCATTCGATCTTTCCCAATGTATCTCCGGAAGCGCTGGCTGCAAATGAATTGGTACTGCATATTTATCCATCTGAAGGCATCACTCTTGCTTTGCAGGCTAAAAAGCCGGGACCCAAATTATGTATCGGCAGGATGAAACTTGATTTTGATTACAGCAGTCTGGGGAAATCCGCCGGAGATGATGCCTATGAACGGCTGTTGCTGGATGCGCTTCTGGGCGATCCCACGCTTTTTATCCGCAGTGATTTTATTGAAGAAGCGTGGAAACTTTTTACACCGGTGCTGGAGCATTGGCAGAAATCCGGCACTGCTCCTGAAATCTATCCCATCGGCAGCAACGGTCCTGCCGGAGCAGATAAACTCATTGCTCCGGCAAGCTGGCGGTCGCTTTCTGAAGATTGATTTTTACTTACGGCGGTTGCGGCGTGGTTTTTCGCCGCGGCCCGGAGTGTGGAAATTCATCACCTTTTTGGGGCGGTCGCGCAACTCCAGCAGCACCGGCACCCCGACAAAACCGAACGCTTTACGCAGTTCGCCTGCCAGATATGCTTTGTAGTTGGGCGCACAATTGGCGGCTTTGTTGACAAACAATATAAAGCGCGGCGGAATGTGCGATGTCATTGTCGAGTAATAAAGTTTCAAAGGCGATACCCCCACCACCGGCGGCGAAAGCCGTTCAAATGCATCCAGCACTACGCGGTTGAGCAATGCTGTGGAAGGCCGCAGTTCCAGCTGTTCTGCTACTGTGGAGATCATATCCAGCAGGGTATTCAAATGCAGCCGCTTTACCGCACTGGTAAAAACTACCGGAGCATACGCCAGACCCGGCAGATCGTTACGGAGCATCTGGTGCAGGGCTTTGATCTTGGCTTCGCTGGCACACAAATCGTATTTGTTGGCAACAATGATACAGGGTTTGTTGTTGCGTTCGATCAAGCCGGCGATCCGGCGGTCCTGGGCAGTGATGCTGTTTTCACCGGCTTCCACGGTCATAATGACCAGTTCGGCGTGTTCTATGGCGGATTCAGCACGCATAACGCTGAACTTTTCCACCGCGTCGTGGACTTTGGCAGTTTTGCGCAAGCCGGCGGTATCGACCAGAATCGCCGGACGCTGTTCTCCGTGAAACCTTATGGAAAAATCAATATCCACGGCATCCCTGGTGGTACCGGCTACATCGCTGGTGATAACGCGTTCTTCGCCAAGCAGGGCATTTACCAGGCTTGATTTACCCACATTTGGGCGTCCGACAATGGCAATACGCAAGGGTTTGATCTCTTCGGGCTTTTCAGCAGATTCTTCATTGTCAAAACCGGCAAAATCATCATCTTCATTGTCATCTGCGGCAGTTTCTGCTTCCGGGATATATTCAAAAACTTTTTCCAACAGCTGATCTATGCCGTAACGGTGCAGACAGGAGATCGGTACCAGATCATTGAAGCCCCAGCAGGAAAATTCCACGCTTTCGCTGCCAAGCTGCGGATTGTCGCTTTTATTGGCAGCAACGATCACCGGTTTGCCGGTGGAGCGCAACTCCTCTGCCACAGCTTCATCCAGTGGTACCACACCCTGCTGGACATTGACCACCATAATCAGCACATCAGCGTCGGCAATGGCTTGAAAAACCTGATTGGCAATGTGTTCATCCCATTTGTCAATATTGCGCGAAGCACCCATTGTTCCGAGCCCCCCGGTATCGATCAGCTGGAAATGTCTGCCGTGGAAACTGCCCGTAGCCGCCACCCGGTCGCGGGTAACGCCGCTTTGTTCGTGTACAATAGCCATACGGCGGCCGATTATGGAATTGAACAGACTCGATTTGCCCACATTGGGGCGACCGACAATGGCGATCACCGGCTGGCGGGGCTGTTCGGGGATATTATCATTGGATTTTTTCATAGGGGTTCCCTTCTCAAGTTCAGACACCCGGCAGGGTCGGGTGCAGTTTTAAATTCACATTAAGTTCCAGTTCGCCGTCAAAACCCTCTTCTCCCGGCTGCGCCGGACGGAACGGGGTGGAGCCGCCGCGTCCCTGATAGACAAACGGCACTGCGCGGGCAGGGGCTCCATCGGCTTTGACGCGCATTTCTATTATACCCGGCCCGGCAGAAAGATCAAACTCTCCGCGGTAACATTTCATAGACTGCAGTATTGCCAGGGCAAAATCACGGTAATGGAGATCGCGCATACGCACACTGGCGGGATTTTTTAATTTTATTGCCAGAAGTCTGCCTGCCGGATTTTTGAAATTCAACGCCGCTTTTGAGGCGTAAAAATATTGATTGTCATAAGAGAATTTTATCGAACCGGCAAGCAGGGCATCGCTTTCTATACAGTCTATACCGAGTTTGCGGAAAAGTCTTCCTGCCGGCATTGATTGCAGATCAAACTGCATTTCCCTGCTGCTGTAAGGTGATGTGGTACTGATCTGCAGCGGTGATGTAAGCTGAAAACTGCCGCCAAGCAGTTTCCCTTTCCACCCGGATATATGCATCTGCCAGTTTCTGCTCAATGAAAGATTCAAATCGTTATACTGCGTCTGCCAGTTGCGCCAGATAATATTACCGGCACTGATATTGTGCGGGGAAGTAGTTATGCTATTGTCTGCAATGTTGAGAACTGTCCCGGCAGTGACACCTTCCAGATTCAGTTCGCCGGTCTGCCAACTGGAATTTATACTGTTTACGGCAATGCTGCCGCGCACTGGAGAGCCGTCAACACTTTCCAATGCCCCGTTGAAAGCCAGCGTACCACGCAGCAGCATAAGATCAAATGGGGTCTTGAGATAATTTTTCAGGTTAAACGGCATACTTGTCTGTGCTTCCGGCAGATCAAATGAGCATTTTATTGCCGACTTTTGCGGCGGCAGCGCGAGAGAACACTCTATACTGAAAGGTTTTTCAGCAAATTTTTCGCTTGCAAGTTTGCCAGTTATTTTCAGTTGATTGCTCAACAAATGACTTTCATCGGCGGCAAGTTGTGCCGAGTGGAGGAGTTTGCCGGAAAATTCGCCTTCATTCTGATTGCAGTAACGTACCATCCCGGTTTTGATGGTCCCTTCAGCAGTTTGTTTGGTCTGTGATGTTGATGTACTGAACGGCAGTTTTATATCGGTATTGCGCAGTTCAAGATCGCCGGAGGCATTGCTTATATTGGCATTCTGCATTTTCAGGAGACCTTTTATTTCCCCGGAAAGACGGGTCAAATCTCCGTCAAGCAGCGGCGAAACAACTGTAAAATATCTGCCCACAAGATTGGCGTTGTTTATGCGGTATGAGCATTGCAGAAAATTCTGCGGCGCGGCGTGATACTCAAACTTGCACCGCATATCTTCGCCGGAAGCGGCAAGTTCGTTATAACTCCACGCCGGATTTTTTACCGTGCCGGATACAGAAAGTTTTTCCAGTGCTTTCAGAGGCGAGGGCGCGGTTTTCAAATTCAGATCTCCGGCGGAAAATGTGCCGATGCCGTTTTTACGGTATGCTGTATGGATCTTGAGTCCCGAAAAATTAAGTTTGCAATCCCATTCGGTATTGCCCGGTTTGAACTGCCATACGCTGTCGGCAAACTCAAACTCATTGCCGCTGCAGAACAGTTTGAGCAAACTGCTTTGCAGAAATACTTTTTCCGGCAGAGCGGCTATCCCGGACGAGTTGAAACGCAGAATACCGCCGGCTATCTGCTTGACACCCGGCAATGCGGCGTGCTGTATATCCGACGATTTACAGCGTGCCTGAAAACTGAACCGTTCGGTAAGCGGCAGCGACGGATCCCACTTTACTGAAAATTCCGGATCGCGTATGTGCGATGAATCAAGTTGTATATCTTTGAGGTTAAGTTTTGCCGCAGCATTCTGCAATTTGTTTTTGCTGAATTTGCCATTGCTGACCAACAGCAGATTCTGAAGCTGATATTTTTGTTTGCCAATAGAAATATTTACAGAATCCGTGGTCAGATCCAGGTTGTTGATTTCAAGGTCAAGATATTTTTCATCTGCCGTACCGTTGAGCGTGCATTGCCAGGGAGATATTTCCGTTGTACCGTATTTACCGGCAATAAAAACTTTCTGTCCGTTACTGATAAGATTTATTTCGCGCTTGCCGTCCGGATTGACCTGCAAACTCAATACTCCGGAGACAGCCGGAATTTCACACCGGCTTTTCAGTGGTGCTGTTTCAGCATAAAAATTGCGCAGATTGAACTCAAGAGTATCGTTGTTGAACAAACGGTTTTTTCCAAATCCGGCAGCAGCAAAAAGTGTTCCGCCGGCGGCCCGGATGGTATTACTACTGCTCTGGTACTCCAGATCGGAAAATTCCAAATGATGCTCGAATTTTCCGGAATTGCCGCGTCCGGATGCTTTGAACGAAAAATTATCCGGCACCAGCAGCAGTCTGTTTTTATTGATATTCTGTACAGCCAGAGTTTTGCCGGCGGGCAGTTTGCTGCTCTTGCCGTTCAACTGCCAGCTGCCGGCTGCGGTATCCCACCAGCCGGTTACCGGATCATCGGTAGCGGCAAGGGGAATATTCTTTATATTGAGCTGGCGGCAGAAAAAATTGCTCATTGTCTGACGCAGATCGTTGAGCGTTTCAATTTTTACGATCCTGCCGGATGGTTTGTTGGTTATTTTTATATTGTCCAATACCGCCGGAAAGGGAGCTGCCAGCTGCAGCTTGTTGATTTGCAGAAGATTTTTTTCTGAACTGTGTTCAAATAAAATATCCGCCCGGTTGACGGCGGTAAAACTGCTGCCGTACCATTGCAGAGAAAGGTCGGAGGCGGTACCGTGAAAACGGCAATGGGTGAACTGCAGATTTTTCAGATTGGCTGAAAAATCACTTTTGCCGTTGAGTTTCCCGGCTTTAAGCATATTTACTGCCGGTTGCGGCATTCTACCTGAACGCAAAAACTGCTTGAATATATCTGTACTGCAATCCCCCAGGGTTATGGCATTGAGTGTATTGTTGTTCAAATCGATAAAAGCCTGCCATTTATTGATCGTCAATAGCGACTGCGGACTGTTTTTCCACTCTGCATCTATTTTAAATGTATTGGGTCCGGGCGAGAGCACCAGCATTGATAAATCTGTCGGAACTGCAGATCCTGACCGGTTGAAATAAAGCCTGGTGTTGATTTTCAACGGCAGAAAGCCTTTGTCCGGTTTCAGAGATAACTTTGCCAGGAATTCCATAAACCCGCGCAGCTCCATACCGTTGAGCGTATATTTTCCGTTTTTGCAGTCAATATTCAGATCGCAGTCATCCAGTTCCAGATATTTCAATGGCGGCATAGCCAGCGGATCCGATGCTTTTATATCCATTACCATTTGCGCTTTGCCGGCTTTTAAAAGCACATTGCCGTTGCAGAGCAGTTCAATATTTTTCAACTCAAATTTATTGAACGAACCGGCACGGATTTTTTCAGCACGCAAAAAGTGACTGCAGCTCAGCATATAATCACTGAACTGCTGTTCCCAGCGGTGGGGCAGATACCAGAAAACCCCTCCGGCGGCGGCAAACACCAGCAGCAGAGTCAATATTGTAAAAAATATGATTTTACCGGATCTTTTTTTCATAAAATAAACTGGAATGTGTTACTTGCAGCGGATTCCCTCCGGAGCATATTCCATACTTTCAGCCGGGGCAAACGGCGCTTCCGGATCACTGCGGTAGCAGAGCCGATCACCCTGTAGAGCAAACAGATTGCGGGCAAAATCCCTTACTGTAAGCGGCAGTATTATGTGGTCGCCGCAGAGTTTGAGTTCTTCCTGCGAACGCAATGCCAATTCTTCCAGCGCATCTTTCCAGCCGCCGGCTGGTTTTTTGCCGGTGCGGCGGCTGTGGATGAGTTTGAGTTCTTCAAGGGTAAGACCCTTAAAATCTATTTTCATCGGTTGCGAAATACCCAGCAAAAGCCCGTTATCCATATCTTTCGACGCGTCTTTGCAACTGCCGGCTATGATCACGCTGGCGCGCAGAGTCGTTTCGCCCGCCAGGATTGCTGCTTCCACCGGACGGCTGTGCAATCCTACATACAGGCGTCTGCCGGACTCGTCGGTTACGGTCAAATCGCCGGGATGCACATTCAGACAGGGAAAATCTTCGGTGATATTTGACAAAGGTTCAAACCCCGCCAGAACCCCGAAATCGATTTTGTACGGCTGCAGTTTTTTGCGCAACTCCGCAGTCCAGAGTTCACGCACCTGCCGTCCGGCTTCGGTCGCCAGCGAAATCGTATTCAGACCGTGTTCCCGGTAAAATTGGCGGATGCTGAATTCCACTACCGGTATCGAATAGTTTGCGGCAATCGATCCGGCGCGGGATTTTTCAGGCGCATCAGTTACCAGAACTACCACATTGGCAGCATTACGCACTTCTGCATTGGCAAGCAGTTTTTCGGCATTGCTTCCGCCGCCGGAAAGAAAAATTGCCAGATTGGGTTTTCTGCCGGACGGTATAGTATCCATAAAAAGAGTAAAACTTTTCACTAATCAAATCCTTTCAAAAAAATGTCAACTATATAAAATGCCGTCAAAAGTGCAAATCTGCAAGTCGTAAAATGCAAAAAATCACTTTTAAACGCTTTTTATCGTCGAAAAATGCAAAAAAACGGCAATATTAATGATTTCAGGACTTGCCAAGATGCATTATAATGATTATATTTATAGATGTCGGGTTACAGCCCGCATTGGAGCGGAAACAAATTTTTATCAATTATAAAACAAAAAACGAGGTATTCTTATGAAAATCGGCAGCACTTTCGGAAAAATGGTTGCGGTTCTTTCCGCAGGAGTCATTGCATTGTCAGCCAACGCTGGCGCCTGGGATTGGACGCGTCCTTTCAAGGGCCCCGGCCGCAGTGTCAACACCCTGATCATCACCGGTAACTACAAACGCCCGTTGGCTCTGGCCCAGCTGATCCGTGCCGAAAGCCGTCAGCCCTACTTGCTTACTCCCGCGCAGGAGTCCGGACTTAAAGATGTGTTTTTCTGCCCGGTCAATGACCGCACCCCCGGTGTTAAATTGCGTCCGGAAGATATCTCGCGTTTTGTGCGCTTGCTCAATCCCGGCAAGGTTATTGTGCTTGGCGATACCCGTTATGTTCCGGAAAGTTATCTGCCGGAGCTGGATGGCAGGATCCCGGTTGTGCGGATCAATTGCGATGATTGGGCGCGTACTGCAGAAATGCTCGGGTCGATGCTCAATTTGAATTATCTGGAAAAAGATTACCGTGAAATCGGCAAAAAACTCGATAAAAACGCGCTGTACAAGCCGCTTCCGGCTGCTGCAAAAGTTGAAGAACCCAAAAAAGAAGAAACGCCTGCCGTTCCCGCTGCTCCGGTAGAAGAACCCAAGCCGGCAGCAAAGGTCGAATCCCAAGCTGCGGCTCCTGATCCCGCTGCCGGGCAGGTGACTCCGGTTGGCGAAATCAAAAACGAACGATAATCTGTACTGTACGCTTCCGGAATGAGGAACATTTTTCCGGAAGCGTTTTTCTTAATTGCAAAATATAATTTTTCAGACCGCGGAGATTTGTTCAATGCTTAATTTCTTCAAGATTGCGGCCAATACCTTCAAGGAATCGGTGCGCGAACCGATTTACTCATTGCTGTTGATGTGTGCCGTACTGCTGATTGCCAACTTCCCGTTTGTGGCAATTTTTGTGTTCTATGATCAGGTAAAACTGGTGGTGGACAGTTCTATGGCAACTACGATGCTGTTCGGATTGTTTGCTGCAGTGCTCTGTTCAAGCAATACTGTGTCACGGGAAATGCGCGACGGTACGGTGCTGCTGCTTTTTTCCAAGCCGGTATTCCGTTCCACCTTTATTCTGGCAAAGATAGCAGGCATTATGATGGCGTCTATGCTTTTTGTGCTGGTATGCAATGCTGTTTCGGTGGTGGCTCTGTATATTGCGGTGGATGCGTTCCGCGTGGATTTTCCGCTTTATTACATACTGCTGGGGTTGCTGGTGCTCGGTGGGGCGTTGGGTATGGTTATGAACTTTGCCAAAGGCAGTTCGTTCCCTGCAGTGATGACTGTTTTTATGGCGGTTGCATTGCCGCTTATGGCAATAGCGGTGATGATTTTCAAGAAGGTGCCGTATGAAATCGTACTGCCGGACTTTCTGCTGGCGATCACGTTGCTTTTCTTTGCTGTGGCGGCAATGGCGACTTTGACTGTGGTTTTTGCCACACGGCTGGATATGGTATCGAATCTTTGTGTATCCAGTGTGCTGTTTGCATTGGGGTTGATGTCCAACTATTTATTTCAGCCGGAAAGCGGTACATTGAGTTTATTCAAATCAGTGCTGTACGCGCTGCTGCCGAACTGGCAGTTCTTCTGGTTGGCAGATGCGCTGGCTACGCAGAAGAGTATTCCGCTGGCGTATCTCGGGTTTGCTGCGTTGTATGTGGTGCTTTATATTGCGCTGTGTGCAATGTGGGCGGTGCTGGTGTTCAATGATAAGGAAATTGCCAAAGACAGCCGCTGATATTTTTTACGATACAGAAAAGGGTTGTTGGAAAACTTCAAAAAGTTTGCAGCAACCCTTTTTTTTATTGTTGCATTCAGTATGCGGTTTGGGCTATATCGTCGGCATCGAGTGCGATCATTACCAGACGGTCGAATCCCAATGCACTTCCGGTACAGCAGGGCAGGGCATTGCGGCGCAGAACATCATTGAATGCGGCGGGTTCGCCGTATTCTGCGGCGCCGCGTTTTCTGCGGAATTCCCGCGATGCCTCAAAACGCGCCAACTGTTCTGCACCATCTGTCAATTCTCCGTAAGCATTGGCAAGTTCAACTCCGGCTATATAGAGTTCCCAACGTTCGGAAACCAGCGGATTGCTTTTTGACAGTTGTGCCAGACTTGCCCGGTTGGCTGGGTAATCGGTCAGATAAGTCAAACGGCCGCGACCCAGCTGCGGTTCGATTCTGGTGACCATAAGTTCATCAAAACAATCCAGTTTATCGGCTTCAAACATATCCAAATGGGTATAGCGCTTGAATGCTTCATCTACTGTAATGACTTCCGGTTCGGCATTAAGATCGATCAACTCCCCGTGAAAAGTCAGCGTATCTTTCTTCAGAACTTTTTTCAGCGCACCGGTTATAAGCTGTGTAGTGAATTGCATAAGAGTTTTGTAATCATTGTGGAGCATATAATACTCCAGCATTGTAAACTCTTCCCGGTGTTTCCAGCCGTGTTCGCCGGCGCGGAAACAGGGCCCGAACTGATAGATTTTTTCGTAGCCGTTTGCCAGCAGTACTTTCATTTCCAGCTCCGGCGACGGACGCAGAAATTTACCCGATGCTTCTATGCAGTCAATATATTCTTCCGGTGCGGGGCCGGCGATCCGGGTCGGAGTTTCCACTTCCAGAAAATCCTGCAGGTCGAAAAAATCGCGCATCGCCTTTTTTATGGCGGATCGGATCCGCAAATTTTTTTGCGGCGGAACATAAAAACCCGCCCCGGATTTTTCCGGAGCGGTAATGTCAAACTGATTCTGTGACATAAGAATCTTTTTCTTACGCTTTGCTGACACGTTCGGCATATTCACCGGTACGGGTGTCAACTTTGACAGTGTCGCCTTCGTTGATGAACAGCGGCACCATAATTTCATAGCCGTTATCCAGCTTGGCCGGTTTCATAACATTGGTGGCGGTATCACCGCGGGCACCGGGCTCGGTTTCCGTGATCACCTTTTCGATAAAGGTCGGCAGGGTGATTTCAATGGGCTGGCCGTTGAACAGCAGAACTTTGCAAAGGCTGTCTTCGATCAGGAAGTAAACCTGATCGCCGAGCATTTCGCCGTGGATACGCATTTCTTCGTAGGTTTCCGCATCGCTGAATACATACATATCGCCTTCAGCGTAGGAGTAATACATTTCGCGTTCTTCCAAATCGGGCTTTTCGATTTTATCGGTGGGGCGGTAGGTCTTTTCCATACCGGAACCGTTGATCATATTCTTCATCTTGCAGCGGTAGAGTGCAGTACCTTTACCCGGCTTGCAGAATTCGAATTCGGTAATTGCCCACGGTGCGCCGTCGATCTGGATCTTCAGGCCTTTTTTGAGGTCAGATGCATTGTACATTGTGTAATTCCTCCATTGTTTGTTTCCAAAAAGTTATAAAAGTTATTCTTTAATATACACTCACTTGCGATTTTTTTCAAGTCAGAATGGAAAAATGTATTAAATTGAATTATATTATATGATGATTTTTTTATAAAAACTGTTGAAATGGAAGATTTATGAAGAAAAAAACGGATTATTTATCCGGTACCATTGGTACGGCGATGCTCAAAACAGCAATCGCAATGCTGCCGGGGACGATAGCTGTGTCCGGGTACAATCTGGCGGATACTTATTTTGTTTCTCTGCTGGGGACTCTGCCGCTGGCTGCTATGGGGTTTACTTTTCCGGTGATTATGATCCTGGGATGTATCTTTCACGGTCTGGGGGTGGGGATTATGGCCACGGTTGCACACGCTATAGGCAGTGAAAAACGGCTTAAAGCATCACGGCTGGTGACTTCCGGAATATTGCTGATAACAGCTGTATCAACTGTTCTGGGGATCATTGGTTATTTGACAATGGACTGGACTTTCCGGCAGTTCGGGGCGGTCGGAGAAGTGTGCAAACCGATCAATGACTATATGAGTATATGGTATCTGGGGTGTGTTACCGGTGCGGTGACAATGGTCGGCAACAGTTTGCTGGTGGCGGTCGGAGATTCCAGGTTGGCTGGATTTTTTATGATGTTTGGGCTGGTTTTGAATATTCTGCTGGATCCGCTGTTTATTTTTGACTGGGGGTTCGGTATGGGTATCGGCGGTGCGGCATTGGCGACTATTCTTTCGCAGCTGTGCGGTACGATTCTGATATCCACAGCGCTGACCAGACGGCATAAATTGCTGAATTTCAAGCGTCTGGAAAAGCGTACCATCCGTTCTGCGTGGGGGCGGATAGTGCGTTTTGCACTGCCTTCGATGCTGGGTATGATTCTGATGCCGGCCGGTAACGGAGTCATAACCCGTATTGTAGCAAGTTTCGGTGATGCGGCGGTGGCGGCAACTGCTGCGGCGGGGCGGCTGGAAGTGGTGGCGTTTATGCTGCCTATGTCACTGGGGATCGGTTTGATGCCGATGATTGCCCAGAACTACGGAGCCAGACAGTATCAAAGAATCATCGGGTGCCGCAGATTTGCTATGCAGTTTGCGCTGTGGTATCTGTTGTTTATGTCAATGATTTATTTTATTGCTGCGCCGTATCTGGTGGGGTTTTTCACCCGCGATCCGGAAGTGGCAGAAATAATGATTGCTTATATGCGCATTGTACCGTGGGGATTTGCCTTTATTGAAATACACCGTTACAGTGGATTTTTCTTTACCGGATGCGATTACCCGCGCGGCAGTGCGTGGCTTTCAGCATTGCGGATATTGGTTCTGCTGATACCGTTTTCGCTTTTGGCGCTTTATTTCCGGAGTCTCTCCGGGCTTTTTGCCGCACGTCTGCTGGCGGATATCCTTGCCGGTTCCATCGGCTGGCTGCTGGTTATACGAATGACCGGAAAGCTGCCTGCTGACGGCGGAATCGTTGTTCGCAAGCGCTGATATAACGCGGTTTTATTCTCCGGAGTCAACTGTATCGGCTGCGGATGCGCGGGGAATGACCTTGAATTGCACCTGCAATGCTGCCGGATCGCTGGCAGTGCATTGCATCAGTACGCTTTCGCCCAGCGGTATTCTGGCGTTGTAGCGGTTTTTGAATTCAAAAGCCAGATCCGGCAGCAGCCACACACTGCGTTCATCGGGTTTGGCAACAAAAATACCTTCTCCCTGCCACGGTTCCGGTTGATTTTTCAGATATACCAGAGTCCAGTATTCACGGCACTGGCGCTCAAGTTTGCCGCGCAGAACTGCCGCCGGTTCGGCTTCGCATATACGCTCATCAAGCTCGGGTATGGTAAGCTGCGGCTCATTTTTCAGATATTTCCGCAGCTGGATATGGCTTATTAAATCCTCGTAACGCCGCAGCGGGCTGGTTACACGCACATAGGGTTCCAAGCCCAGCCCGGCGTGTTTGCCGGGAATAGTGGAAAGATTGCTTACACGGCAGCTTTTGCGTAATTCGTACATACCGGGTATTGTTTCCGGCCGTTCGGTTATTTCCGGATCGTTCTGTACTGCAAAAGGCAGAATAATATCGTGTTCCACGGCAAACTTTGCCACGCTGTGACCGGCTGCCATCATTGCATTGGCAACCATTTCGCGCGCCGGAGAACGCTCAAGATCACGGATGGTTATGCTGCGTTGCGGGATGTCAACTTTAACCTTGACTTCCGGCAGTTTGATCATTACAGCGTTGTTCCGCATACGGTATTGCCGGAACCGTTCGATCGCCTCAACGCAGGGAATGAACGCAGGTGTCTGCATAAGTTCTTCGGCTTGAGTATAATCCATACGGGTGACTTTTATAAAACTTGCAGAGATTTTTTTCAGTATTGCTTCGCCGTCCGGGGTGATCTCCATACCGAAACTCAATGCCGGCGAAATCTCCTGCAAGCCCAGTCCGAACATCTCCACTGATCCGGGCGGGAGCATTGTTGTGATCTGTTCGGGCAGATAAAGTGTACAACCCAGTGTCCGGGCGTGCTCTTCCAGTGCGCTGCCGGCGGTGATTACAGAAGCCGGGTCGGCAACGTGAACCCATAAAAGATTCTCTGCCGGATCGAAACTTATTGCATCATCCGGGTCGTTGCTTTCAGAGTCGTCAATAGCGTATGCTTTTAAGTCAGTCAGGTCAATGCGATCTTCTGCAGGTATCTCTGACGGCAGAGCCGGATACTCCGGAGTCGAATCAACTTCAAATCTCCGGGGCCACGGGTTGTGGTCAAATTCGTTCCATACTCCCAGTTTGAGCAGCAGACTCTGTGCTTTTTCGGGCAATGCTTCCATAGCAAGATCGTGCATAAGTTTACTGGAAGATGATTTGGCGTAAGCTACAAACTCTATTTCGCGCAGAAAAGTGCGGTCGGCTTCTTCGATTGCTCCGGAGCGTATGCGCTCAAGCAATGCTGCGCGTGCCGCCTGCTGGGCATTTTTCTGATTTTCGCGTTCGGTAACCGCATTGATATGTTCTCTGCTGTTGGCTTTTATTTCTCCGTCAGGAGAACCGCTGAAACAGTGATCTGCTGCCAGCAGGTCTGCTGCAGCTAATGCGGCCGCCGGGGTAAAGGCGCCGAAAAGCAGTTCCGTAAAATCTGCAAAGCTCATTGTATCTCCGGCAATGAGTTCCGCTGTTTCCAGCTGTGCTTCCAAAGCAGGAAGCACAGCGGCTTCCGGTATATTCAGGCAGGGGCCGGGGTGAATAAAAATTATATCTTTCAGGCGCACATTTTTGCGTTCGCCGGAAATGGTGCGGATGGTATATTTGTCGCCGGAAATTTCCAGTACCAGAGCACCTTTGTTTTTGTACAGCACCAGAGCATTGGTTTTTATGATCATATATTCAGTGTCACCTTGAACCGCATAAAATCGGCAGTTTTGTATTTTTCTGTTGTTTTTATGCGGTTAATTTAGCACTTGAATGATAAAGTTCAAGCCGCAAAACTTGTATTTTATAAAAAGTGTTGTAGTTTATAACCAACGTAGTGTTTACAGAAAGAAAGTTTTTTTATGAAAAAGTTTTTTTACATATTGTCTGTTGCAATATTGTTCGGTCTGACCGGTTGTGTAAACAAAGCCGGTTCCTATTATGATAATGCAGTTGCCGGTTCTTTGAATATGCGCAGGATTGCCGGGCCGGATATGCATCAGCATTGCAATGAACGCAATCCGGCGATTTTTATACACGGTCTGATGGGGGCGGTGCTGAAAAGTGAAAAATCCGCCGATACCGTGGATGATGTCGTCTGGGGCAGGTTTGTTTACCGGGATATGGCAGACCGGAGCCTTTTCTGGAAAATCGCTCTGCCGCTGATCGACAACGGAAACAATGTTCCGCTGGTGCACGGAAATATATTGAACGCTTCTCAAATCAGAGTCGGCGGCGTTTCTGCCGAGATAGGTAATTACAAATACATTATTGAACTGCTGCAGTCTATGGGGTATGTGAAGGAAAAAACTCCGGCGGTGGATTCTCCAAAAGGCGCCAATCTTTTTATATTTACTTACGACTGGCGGCAGAGCATCGATGAAAATGCCGCCCGGCTGGCTGATTACATTGCCGAGTGCAAAAGTTATTTGCAGATGCTCCGGGAGCGCGAAGGCAAAAAGCCTGATAATGAGATCCGTTTTGACCTTATCGGGCACAGTATGGGCGGTCTGATTGCCCGTTATTATGTTATGTACGGCAATACAAAAATGGGCAGATACCGCGACCCGCTGCCGGCAATGAACTGGGGCGGGGCAAAAAATGTTTGCAAGGTTATTGAAATAGCCACTCCGAATAACGGCTATGCTGATGCTTTTATGGAACTGGTGAACGGTCTGAAACTTGCCGAGCTTGCACCGGTATGTCCGGCCGGCGTATTGGGCACTTTCTATTCTTACTACCAGATGATGCCGGATCCGGATACTGATACTGTGCTCTGGAAAAGAAGCGGCAGAAAAGTGGATATTTACAATATAGCATTGTGGAAAAAATACCGCTGGGGTATATTGGGTGAAAATGAAGATACAAAAAAACTGCTGCAGCAGGCAATGCCGGATGCCGATGAATCAATCAGGCAGAATACTGCATTGGAACGGGTGCACGAATCATTGAAAAAAGCTTTGAGATTCAAGCGTATGATGAATAAGCCTATGGGGCTGCCGCCGGAACCGGTGCGTTTTTACGGCTTTGCCTCGGCCGGGCTGCCGACCAATACAGTTTTGGAGGTCGATGAAGATACCGGTGCGGTCAGTGTGCTGCGGCAGGCACCCGGCGACGGAAAAGTTTGTTTGAACAGTTCGCTTGCCGAACTTGACAGTCAGCTCTGTCCGGTTTGCTGGCACAGCACATACGTTCTGGATGGTGCGCATATGGGGATAATGCGCAGTGAACTTTTTATCCGTAACCTGACCAGGGTGCTTGTCTGCGAGTAAGTGTTCATTATGAAAAAGAAGATTCAATGGGGGAAAATCAGGCGTATCCAGCCGATGCACCGGCTGTTTGACCGCTGGATGCCACAGGCATTGACAATGTTGGGGCTATTGAAATTTCTGCAGTTTCTGCGGATGCTGGGGGTAAAAGCCAAAGCCGGCGGCTGGCGCAAGATAACCAGTATATTTTTGCGGGGCGAAAGTTCCAGATTCATATTGGGTTCATTCCGGCTGCTGCCGGATGCAATGGCGCTTTTTCCTGCACCTGATTTCAATACAGCCAGTATCCGGGTAGCAGCAAAACTTGCCAGTTTTCTGCGGCTTACTGATGATATAGGTTACTGGGTGGAACCGGGAAAGCTGGCTTTTATCCGGCGCCGCCGGCGCTTCCGGGATCTGCTGCTGCTGGAAGTTGATTCGCTGGGGATGATCGTTAAAGTGACTCCATTTTTTGACGGGGCGGGGCGCGAGCTTGAAAAAGGCAATCCGCTGCTGAATGATATAATAAGTACAATTCAATACCATTGCAATAATTTGCGTAATATGCCAGAACAGGTTCGCGCGATCGTTCTGCAGAAAAAGATGCAGCAGTGGAGCAAACATCAATCGCGTTTTTACTATTTCGGCAGGCGGCGCAGAAATTATCTGGTGCAGCGGATACTGCACGCAACGGTTATTTTCTGTGAACAAATGGAGGCAACGGCACCGGATGATCTGACCCGCGAGCGGTTTATGATGCCGGATTTCCGCAAATACCGCAATCCTGGATTCGGTATGCTGGGCGTGCTGGCGCGTTTTACCAGGGATCTTAAAGAGGTTGATCTCTGGTGTCAGTTCAATCACGTGGCAGCTGACGGGCTGCCGATGCAGGAGTTTTTGAACCGTTTGAAAAAAGATTGGGGCTCTGCCGGTGAAACTGTTTATCCCAAAGTCGGGAGCGAAGGGGGGAATTCAGTTCAGCTGCGTTACACCGGCGAGGGAAACTTCCGGGCGCTCTTTTTTGCCGATTTTTCGCCGCTGCTGGAAGTGCGCGATTACCTCAATAACTATTATGCTGCTGAAATGGGCGGCAAGGCATCAATTGCCGGTCTGATAATGTGGGGTGTGACCCGGCACGAAGCCTTTTACCGGAAAAAATTTCTGCTGCCGGTGGATGCCGGATTGTTTAACGGGGAGCGCGAACTCGGGTTTCTGATCATCCGTCCCCGGCAGTTTACCGGCGGCAGGGGGGATGCATTGAGTGATTTCTGCAATTTTCAGAAAGAGATGAACAAACGTCTGAAGCAGGCGCGCAGCGGCAGCGGGGCGGTCAGCGAATTTATGGAACTCTGCGCACTTATGCACCCGTTGTTTTATCACGCGGCAAAAAAGGTGTGGCCGCGTGCTCTGAATGAAGTGCTGGGTACAGTCGGTTTGTCAATATTGCGCGATTCCGAGATGTTTTTGAGTCCGATGACTGAATTTCAAAGCGGAGGGTTCATAACCGTCGGCAATGTGTCAGTAAAGACTCCGGACGGCTCCACTGCTGCTGCGGTCAGTATTGCCGGAAAACGCAAACAGATCCGTTACGCACTGGAGGCGCTTAAAAAATTGCCCGATGATCTGGTCGGGATGCTGGATTTGCAGAAAAAAATCCGTTTTTGATCAGATAAAAGATGAATGGATGTGAAAAATTGCTGAAAAGTGCTGTTTTGTCTGTGAAAATCCTGAAAAAAGAGGGTTTGCGATTTGACCTTGAGTGTATGTAGCTGTATATTAATAAATACTTTTTATTGAAAAACAAAAAAAACATTGTACAGGAGAGAAAAAATGACCAAGCGTGATTTAGTTGTAAAAATCGCCAAAGAAACCGATCTTATTCAGAATGATGTTGCACAGGTTGTGCAGAAGACTCTTGACTATATTGCCGCTGAACTCGTTGCCGGACGCACCATTGAACTGCGTAACTTCGGTGTTTTTGAAATCAAAGTCCGCAAGAGCCGCAAGGGCCGCAATCCCAATCAGCCGCAGAATGAAGTTGTTATTCCGGAACGCGCAGTGGTCAAGTTCCGTGCCGGTAAAGAGCTTAAGGATGCTGTCGAAAAGCTCAATCCCGCTGACTTTAACGACTGATTGACAATTTTTGTGTAATTAATCACCGGCGGCTGATATGAACGACGGAAAAGATTGCCAAAACAGAGGATTTATTCTGGAAGATGGCAATTTCTGTGTCAAAAATCTGGCCGCAGGCAGTATGCGCCGGATCCGTTACTCTGAAAAAAAGGGTGGATCGCGGCGCATTTTTGTTGAGTTATTTTTGATGTAAAAAAGGTGTAACAAATGGCTAAATCAGCTCCTTTGCCCGGTACTTCCGATATTTTTCCTGCAGAAGTAGGCGCGTGGCGTTTTCTTGAAAACACGGCACGCAGTGTTTTTGCCCGTTACAATTACGGCGAGTTGCGTACTCCGATTTTTGAAGCCACTGAAGTTTTTCAGCGCGGTCTTGGCGACGAAACCGAAGTTGTGCAGAAAGAAATGTACACATTTGAGGATCGCGGCGGCCGTTCGGTGACTCTGCGCCCCGAAGGCACTGCCGGGGTGATGCGCGCATTGCTTAATACTGATGTACTTAACGGAGTTGAACAGCGCGTGTTTTATATCGGTCCGATGTTCCGCGGTGAGCGTCCCGCAGCCGGACGCAGAAGGCAGTTTCACCAGATCGGCGTGGAAAATGTCGGTCGAATAGCTCCGGAACTGGATGCGGAAATGATCGCTATGCTGCTGGGGTATCTCGAAGAACTTGGTATTACCGGTGCAACGCTCAAACTCAATACCCGTGGAGTGGCAAGCGACCGCCCCGCAGCTGCTGCGGCACTCAAAGAATATTTTACAAAGCATATTGATCTGCTTTGTGAAGATTGCCGTAAACGTTTGCAGGGCAATGTGTGGCGCATACTGGATTGCAAGGTTGATGCCTGCCGGGCGGTGATTGCTGATGTGCCGGATTATGCCGGAATGTTCAGCGAAGAATCCCGCGAATATTTCAAGAAGGTCTGCAAACACCTTGACTGGCTGGGGATTAAGTATGAAATCGACCCCTTTCTGGTGCGCGGGCTGGATTACTATGTGCATACAGTGTTTGAAATCACGCACCCCGGGCTCGGTGCGCAGAATGCCATTGCCGGCGGCGGCCGTTATGAGCTGACTCTGCCGGGTGAGTCCAAGCCGGTTATCGGCGTAGGATTTGCTGCGGGTATGGAGCGACTGCTGATGGTGCGTGAAGCGTTGAATCTGCCGCCCGCCGGAGATTCTGATACCCCTGAATGCGTTTTTGTTGCGGCGTTGGGTGAAGATGCCGAGGAATTTAAATTCAAGTTCGTTGCTGCATTGCGTAAAAAAGGTATTGCCGCTGCTGCAGAGCTGTCTGGTAAATCACTCAAAGCGCAGATGCGTGCCGCCAACCGCGTAAATGCCCGCTTTGCTGTGATCGTGGGAGCTGAAGAGCTGGAACGCAAAGTGGCAGTTCTGCGCGATCTTGCCGGCGGCGAACAGCGGGAAGTTGCACTGGACTCTCTGGAAGAAGAAATTGTAAAGTTATTGAACAATAAATAATAAAAACTTTTTTACAAAAAATCAAGGAGAAAAGTTATGGAACTCACAAAGAAAAATCTGGTATTTATGGGTGCTCCCGGCGCCGGTAAGGGTACTTTTTCCGGAATGCTGCTGGAAAAGGTTACTCTGGCGCACATTTCCACCGGTGATATGCTCCGTGCGGAAAAAGCTTCCGGCAGTGAACTGGGTAAAAAACTGGCGGCTATTATGGATGCCGGTCAGCTGGTCAGCGATGAACTGGTCGGCGAAATCGTTGCCAGCCGTTTGAGCAAGCCGGATTGCGACAATGGTTTTATTCTTGATGGCTATCCGCGCACTATTGCCCAGGCGGAAATGCTCAACAAGATTCTGGAAAAGATCGGCAAAAAACTTGACGCTGTAGTCTTTTTTGATGTGCCCGATGAAGTGGTGCTGGAACGCCTGACCGCCCGTATGAGCTGCAGCAAGTGCGGCGCGATCTTCAATAAACTTTTTATGAAGCCTGCCAAGCCGGGTATCTGCGACCATTGCGGCGGCGAACTTATTCAGCGCAGCGATGACTCTCTGGAAGAAGAAATTGTAAAGTTATTGAACAATAAATAATAAAAACTTTTTTA